>JAYSRP010000195.1:0-13751 GCA_043721015.1 Synechococcales cyanobacterium
ATACTAGAAATTTCTTCTAATTCAATAGCTTCTTCGGCTACCGGCTCATTTCCGGCATCAAAAATTCCGCGCAGAGCTTGAGCAAAACTAGAACCGCTAGGGGCAGTTTCCTCAGTTACGGCCATAACAGGTTCGACTGGAATCAGAGGAGTTGCTGGAGCAGCCTCAGCCACAACAGGCTCTGTCGCAATCACCGATTCAATTACTACTGGAGTCACAGATGTTACTGGGACTACTGTTTCTGTCGGAGTCACAAGAGCCGGTTGTTCTTGTATTGCTGGTGAATCGATGACCTTTGCAATAATCTCGGAAACAACAGCTATCGGAGTCAAAATAGGTTGTTCTAGAACCGGAGCAGATTTCTCTAAAGTTTTGGCGATAGTCGCAGGCTCAGCCACATAATCTAGCTCAGCTAGCTTTTGGGAAATAGATTCGTTTGAGCGGAGTCCCGCAAAAGTATTTTCTAGGGAATTGACAGTCAGAAAGCTATAGACAGTGCCGCCAGCATCCGATCGATAGCTCACACCGCCTATTTCGGCGGCTTTACCTTGCAGGTAGCGATCGGCCACCGGAGCAGAAATATTCGCGCGTGCCGACAGAGCTAGGGGAGCAATTTCTCCTTGCTGCTCCAAAACCAGTTGGCTGAAATAAGGATTAACTTGCTGGGAGAGTTTTGCCCATTGATAGCTCTGCCATACACTATTACCGGTGAGAAACACTACTCCACCGAGGATAAATGGCCATGCGATAGACAAAAATACTGCCACAAAAGCTGCTGGCAGCAAAATCAGCAAAAATCCTGGCAGCGAGTTATCGTGTTTGACAGTTTGGTCAGACATTGGTTTGCCGATGGATCCTTCAGGTAGGTACCCAAAGATTTTAAAGGATTAGGGGCGTGCAAATTGGTAAATTTATTCAGCCGCAACATTCCGACATGTTGCTTTATTCAAACTAATGAGCCTGTAAAAGTTTAGCGAAGCGATCGAACTGAAAATGCTCGGCCATAAGCTGACGAATGATTGATACTTTCACTGGTTCTTGAATCCGAATCCGGGCAAAAGCATCTTCCACAATTTCTACCGTAGTCAGAGTATCAAAATCTACCGAAACAATCGGAATTTCTAGATCTTCAGCCCGCCGAATAATATAAGACTGAGGCGACAGATGACCAGTGAGAATCAAACATTGAGTAGAAGTCTCGAGAGCCGCTAGCTGAATATCTTCTCGATCTCCTCCAGTTACCACCGCCATACAGCGCGCCCGCCGGAAATAATCTAGAGCAGCACTCACATTCATTGCCCCGATCGACAAACTCTCTACCAGTAGATCTAACCTTTCTGGGCAGCAGAGTACCTCAGCCTTTAATCTTTTAACCAATTCCCCCACGCTCACACTGCGCAGAGTGCGGTTTTGGGGCAAGACCCCTAAGACAGCAATCCCTTGTTTTTCTAAGGCTGGAGAAATTTCTTGGCTGACCAAAGCCATATCAGCAGGGGGTACATCGTTAATGACCACTCCTAGCAGCCGATCGCCCAACAAATCTTGGGCAGTCAATAACCGCTCGATCGACTGAATAGACTGGTAACGCATCACCAGCAGCACAGTAGCATCCACCACCTCAGCAATCTGAGCCGTAGATAGCTGAAAGCTGCGCCCTTCCCACAAATTGCTGCCGCCTTCAATGCACAGCAGTCGATCGGACACCATTACCTGTTGACGCAGCCGAGCTTGGTAGTCTTCATTATCAGCACCAACCAAACG
This sequence comes from Synechococcales cyanobacterium, assembly GCA_043721015.1. GTDB lineage: Bacteria > Cyanobacteriota > Cyanobacteriia > Cyanobacteriales > Chamaesiphonaceae > JAAFHZ01. The sequence goes on from JAYSRP010000195.1 coordinate 1,762, forward strand.
CTGACGCTGAGTTTCGGCAGTTAGCCCCACTAGGGGCATAAAAACCTGAGATGCAGTCAAGCCCAGCCATTGACGCATTAACCCTACATCAGCTTCTTCTGGGGCTTCTTCTTGCCCTTGACCATTTTCGTAATAATTTCCTAAAGGCTTACTATAGGAAATTTCCACTCCTTGCTGTTGAAGCTTGTCGGCCAAACCCAACAAAATTGCCGACTTCCCACTGCAAGCTTCCATCGAAGCAATAAGTAAATGTTTATGCGCCGCTGCCACTCCCCAACTCCCTGCTGCAAATGTTATTAACTATACTCGGGATTCTGCCCCCAGATCATCATCTATGGGCGGTATTTTTCTGGTAGTGCAAGCACCAGACAAAAAGCTCCCGCTAATTTCAACCCTTAATATATTTCAACCACAGTCTACTCTTCCATTTTGAGCAGCTTGCGGTAAAAAAGTTGGGAAAAATCCGGAATATCAGCGTCTTTACAGCTAATTAGCCAATCAATCAAAAAGCTGATGAACTCAGAATTCATCATGCTCAGCTCATAAATTAAGTCAGAATTTTCTTCAAACTGCATCCGACAGCGAGTCATATCACCGGGCAAGTCGCGCATTACCCAATTCGCCACAAAGGGAATTTTTTCCTCATTAGCAACGTTGCGATAACCGGTCAGGCCACCTTTGTAATATAAGGTGATCGCCTTGGGCAGCATATTGCGCCGAGCCATCGACTTCATAAAATAAGGCATGTAGAGGTTCACTTTGTCGGGGCTAGCGGGAGTGATCTCATCGAAAAAACTCATAGACAAACCTGGGGGAATAAGCGGGTAGTTCTCTTTAACATTCACCAAAATCCTGGCAAACTTGCTATGGGAAGAGAGAAAATTGCGAAGATTCGCGCTAAAATCCGATTACTAAACGTAAGATCACTCCCCCCACTATGGCTCCGCTAGTTGCAAATTACTATCTGACCTACCGCTGCAATGCCCGCTGTCACTTCTGCAATATTTGGGCATTAGAACCCCCCGCTGAAGCAGATTTAGCCACCATTGAGCACAACCTCAAAGACCTGCGCAAGCTGGGGGTGAAATATATCGATTTTACTGGCGGTGAGCCGTTGCTGCGCGCCGATGCCCCCGAGGTTTATCAAACAGCGAAAAATCTGGGTTTCTATACCAGCATGACCACCAACACCATCCTTTATCAACAAAAAGCTAAGTCGATGCAGGGGTTGGTGGATTTCTTGAATTTCTCGCTGGATGGCGGTGATGCCGAAACCCATGATCAATCCAGAGGCGTGCGAATTTTTGACACATTGGTCAAGTCAGTAGAGCTAGCTCATTCTCTCGGTGAAAATCCGGTATTGAACCACACTGTCACCGCCCAAAACTATGGACGGATTGATGAAGTTGGTGAACTTGGCCAAGAACTAGGAGCCAGAGTGTGGCTAAACCCAGCCTTTACGGCTTATGAGCATTACAACTCTAAGAAAAACCCCACCACCGAAATGATCGAGGCGATCAAAAGCAGCGCCAGTAAATATAGCTGCATCGGTTACAACCGAGCGGCATTGGCCTTTATTGCAGATGGCGGCAATGACACCAGTAATCCGCGCTGTAAGGCTGTGGATGCGGTGATTGCCATCTCACCTGATGACAAGCTATTACTGCCCTGTTACCACTTTGCCCAAGATGGGGTGGCGATCGAAGGCAAGCTCTATGACCTATATAGAGAATCCGAAAAAGTCGAAAGCTATCGCCAATCTCAGGGCAAGCTCTCGGTATGTGAGGGTTGTACCGTCTGGTGTTATTTGATTCCTAGCTTCTTTATGGGTATCGATAAATACTGGTGGTTGAATGGACTTAGCAACGCCGAAGAATTCTTTGCTCGTAAAAAGTTCTTGCAGGCAGTCTAAGTCTCATGTCTAATAACAGTCTGCCTCTACCAAAAGATCTGTCGCTTGACTCCCAAGCGATAGACTTTACACTGGGTATGGATGGTCGCCGGATCAAAGCAGCACTGGTGTTGGCCACTTTGTGGGCGATAGTTTTTGCGATCCATGCGATCGATGGCTGGTGGGTAGTCTGTGCAGCGGCTCTGGTGCTGTTACCCCACGCTCTCAAGCTGTTGACCTGTAAACCCGTCGCACCTCCAGCAGCAACAGATACTCTGCCTTCTATCACCCTATTAGTTTCAGCAAAAAACGAAGAATCGGTAGTTGCCCAGCTTGCAGCCAATCTTTGCCAGCTCGATTATCCGGCAGAACTCTATGAGGTCTGGGTGATTGATGACCGCAGCACCGATCGCACCCCCAAACTTTTGGATGAGTTAGCCCAACAGTATTCCCAACTGCGGGTATTACACCGCACCACTGGCGGCGGTGGCAAATCGGGAGCGCTAAATCAAGTTTTGCCCCTTACTAATGGCGAGCTGGTGGGAGTATTCGATGCCGACGCTCAGGTCGAACCAGATTTCTTGCGATCGGTTGCCAGCTATTTTCAGCGTCCCCGAGTCGGAGCAATTCAACTGCGCAAAGCAGTGGCTAATACTGATACCAATTGGTTAACCAAAGGACAGTCGATCGAAATGGCTTTAGATGCCTACCTCCAGCAGCAGCGCATTGCGGTAGGCGGCATTGGAGAGCTGCGGGGCAATGGCCAGTTTGTCCGCCGTCAGGCTTTAGCCGACTGTGGCGGCTGGAATGAAGAAACTATTACCGATGACCTAGATTTAACCCTCCGTCTACACTTAAATGGCTGGGATATAGATTTAGCAAGTTCTCCAGCGGTTTTAGAAGAAGGTGTCACCAGCCTCAAAGCCCTCTGGCATCAGCGGAACCGCTGGGCAGAAGGCGGCTATCAACGATATTTAGACTACTGGCGGTTAGTGAATACTGATCGGCTAGGTGGTAAGCAGTGGGATTTGGTGGCCTTGGCTTTGATGCAGTATTTATTACCTAGCGCGGTTTTACCCGACTTAATTGGAGCGGTGATCTGGCGACAATTGCCTTTATTAGGACCATTGACGGCGATCGGTTTACTATTACAAACCGTCGGGATTGTGGTAGGATTACGGCGTACCAATCAGCCCGGTTTGAGCCAAGTCTTGCTAGGACTAACTTACATGTTGCATTGGATGGTTGTAATGCCAGCAGTCACTCTGCGGATGTCTTTCCGTCCGAAGCAGCTCAAGTGGGTCAAGACCTTACGTCAAGCTGACAATAATCCAGCTATTTAGTATCTAAACCACTAATATTAGTGGCGCGGAACTTCTGGATTACTCCAGATCGTCTGCTGCGAAATAACCTATATTTTCCTTTCTCTAAAAATGCGAAATATCTCTAAAGCATTGGCTGCCGTTTCTTTCGTGGCGCTATCTACTATCCTTGCTGCCAGCACCACCCGAGCTGTTGCTGGCGATCGAGTTACCCCTTTGGTCATTGCTCAAGCACCGCCAATCACCACCAGCTCGGGGGTAGCCGAAATTGCACTAGCCGATCATTTGAGCAGAACTGGTGCAGTTATGTATGGAGCCTATTCTTGTCACTTTTGCCACAGCCAAAAGAATCGTTTTGGCAGCACGGCTTGGCCAAAAATCAACTATGTAGAATGTGCTGGCAATGGAGCTGCTGCTTGTAACAGAGCCAAAATTCGGGTAACTCCCACTTGGTTTATAAAAGGTGCCTACTATCCCGGAGAGCTTTCTTTATTCAAGCTAGCGAAGGTTTCTGGTTATAACGGTGCCACTAACTTCAAAAATAAGTAACGGCCAATCTAGACTATCAATTTTTACCTGCATCTACCCACTCCCATTTATGTCTCCGATCTTCTTGTCTCGCCTGCTGCTTGCACTGTTATCGGCATCTTTCTTGATGCCTGCTCCAGCTTCTGCTCAATCTAAACCCAAACCCAAAGTTGATCCTGTTTTAGAACAACAGGTGTTAGAAGTGCTCCGCAAAAACCCCGAAGTAATCTACCAAGTACTGAAAAAATTTGGGGAAGAGCAGCGGGCAGAACAAGAGCGGAAGGCCAAAGCCGAACAAGTTGCCGCCATCCAAAAACTTTTCCAAGATCCCAAGACTTTAATTGCTTCTTCGCCAACGATCGGATCAACTAGTAACAAAATATTGCTAGTAGAATTCTCGGATTTTCAGTGCCCTTATTGCTCTAAATCTCAGGAGATTTTGAAGCAGTTTATGGCTAAGCACAAAGACAAAGTTACCCTGGTTTTTAAAAATTTTCCGCTCACCCAAGTACATCCTGAAGCCTTACCGGCAGCTAGAGCAGCTTGGGCTGCCCAGCAACAGGGCAAATTTTGGGAGTATCACGATGAGCTGTTTGCCAATCAGGCCAAGCTCAGCAATAATTTTTATCTAGACACCGCCAAAAAATTAAATTTGAATCTGGCCAAGTTTCAGTCAGATTACGCCATTGCCGACACGGCGATTCTCAATGACTTCAAACTGGGTCGTGCCATAGATGTGCAAAGTACACCAACTTTAATTTTGAATGGGATGGTTTTGGAAGATCCCCAATCGATCGCGGCATTGGAGCAGTTACTAATCAAAGTTGGAAAATGATTTGAGCAGCAATGAAGCCACATTCACTGTTTAGCAGCTCAGACCCTCTGAAGATGATATAGATTACTTCTCGAAGTAGACCGCCTTGCTGACTTCTGCACAAAAAAATCCATAGCTTTGTTTTTACAATGTGCGATCGAACACGGCTTAGATGGCGTCACCGCAGCACTAGATAGCTACTGGAGAGAAGCTGGCGGAATGAGGAGCATTGCACGGGTTGTCAATAGATATTTAATGGATATTTTTACGCCAAATCTTTTAAAATTCTCCTGATGGCCCTGGCATGGCAGTGAAACAAATAGTAACCGAAGCGATCTAGATCACTTCTAGCAGCAGATAAATACAGCTTGCTAGGTGATTGATCAAACGGCCAAATCCTGGAATCGAAGTTTTATTAGATACAGGAACTAACCCCTTCCAGCCTGCTACCCCCCATTTCCCCATGCATACCTCCAACTTCTTCGCCGCCTCCACCCTTGCTATTGTTGCTATCTTTTCCAGCACAATTGCCGCTAACGCCGCTAGCTTCGCTGACCCTAACCTAGAAGCCGCAGTACGGGAAGAAGTTGGCATTGCACCAGACCAAGAATTAACCGCTAGCGATTTACAAAAGGTGCATAGCTTGTCAGCCGATGGCCGACAAATTAAATCTTTAGCTGGCATTGAGCAACTTACTGAATTGCGCGCTCTGCAATTAGATAACGGCGAAGGCAAAGATCGCCCTGATGCCAACAATATTAAAGATATTGCACCCCTCGCTAAGCTGCACAATTTACAAGAGTTAAACCTTAGCGGTAACGATATTAAAGACCTTAGCCCTCTAGCCCAACTGAGCAACTTACAAAATCTCAACTTAGGCTGCAACAAAGTTCAAAACCTAAGCGCTATTCAAAACCTTCGCAAACTGTCCACCCTCAATCTTTACAGCAACAAAGTCAGCAATCTCCAGCCTCTGGCTCGCCTCACCAACCTCAAAAACCTGTATTTGGGCGGCAACAAAATTCAGTCTGTCAAATCATTGGCTAGCCTCATTAATTTACAAGAACTCAGCTTAGGATCTAACGACATCAGTGATATTCGCCCCTTAAGCAATCTGCGCAAACTAGATTCGTTGTATATTAGTGGTAATCGTGTTGCTAACATCAAGTCTCTACGGGGACTACAAAGTCTTACTAGTCTAGATTTATCTGATAATGAAATCACTAATATTGCTTCCCTGAAAACATTAACAAATCTCACTGAGCTGAACGTAGAAGGTAACTATATTGCCGATACCAGCCCGATCGCTAGCCTCCCCAACCTTAATGAATCCACTTCCGAAGAAGACGAACTGTTAGCTAGCAACAAAAATAACAGCACTCCTGTTCGCTACGTAAATACTAGTCGTTACTAAGGACTACTTATACCCCCAGTGCAGCACTGGGGGTATCTTCTTTTCATAGCCACCAAGAATCACCATAGCTTTCGCTTGGTGAGTACGTCAAAACTCCCATAATTCTATTAATTTTTTAGTAATTCTCGCTGCTGCTCCTAATTCACCCATGCGCAGTCGTCCATTTGCAGCAATGCTAGATAATTTATGAGTATCCCCCAGCAGGCTCCTGATCACTAAACCGATAGATTTTGGACCGTGTACAAAAATCACCGATTCGCCCAGTAAGTCACACTGGCGTTCGGCAAACAACCGGGTAAACTGCGGCCCTTCACCTGGCAGCACTAAGGCTGGTTTACCTAAGCCTACAAACTGCTCCGTCGCCGTCCCGGCCATCGCTATCGCCAAATCACCCCAGGCCAAACAATGAGTATATTGCTCTACTGTCAAATGCAGCTTGATGTTATTGAGCTGCCAAGTGCCACCCCACTCCCCAAAACCCAAAAATTGCCAAGCTTGTAAGCTTTTTTGTAATTCGGCCAAATCCAAAGAAAGCGTAATTCCAGCGATCGCCTCAATATCTCTTCCTGGCAAAACCTCTCCTAAGTTTTCTAACCCTGCTACCAACATCTGCCAATTCCGATAAGCCTCTGGTGGCCGTGAACCGGGCAAAATAGTCACCCGCAAATCCAACTCACTATCCACCAATCCACTGACTTCTCGCCCCTTTTGTAAGCCATCCATCATCGGATTACCCAGATCCCAAGCCGGAATCTGAAATTTATTTAATTTCTCAGAGGTGATTCGATCGCGCGGAAACACCCCCTGACAATTGGGATGCCGCATTAGCCAGCGCTCCCAAGGAAAATAGATCGAGCCACTGCGGGCTTCCAAACTCTTTTGCCGATGCACCAAAGGCTGTTGATTACTATCTACCAAATAATACTCAGACTTGGCCGTACCCACAAAGCCATAGCCCGCGCCACTATACCGCGCCATCAGCAATGGCACAATATCACCCACTGCCAAAATTTTGCCGCCCGCTTTTGCCCAGCGCTTTACGGCTTGCCATTGGCCGATCGACAGTTGCACCAATCCACCCTGCACATCGCGCCAGAGCTGCTGACCATCTTGATTAAATCCACCAGAAGGCATGGTTTTCACCTCCCCCCAAATCGGAATAGACAAATCTCGGTAGGCTTGGCCTTTGCCAACGATCGGCAGCGCCGCAATCTCCACCGCGCATTGCTGTTGCAATTCTTGCAGTATCTTAGCGGCGATCACATCTTCGCCGTGGCCATTGCTGAGAGAGAGTAGTTTCACCAAAAATGCTCCGAAATTTGCCCTTAAACCATGCTTGTTGGCGATCGATTGCAATACGATCTACAAACAAAAATAGCGAAAAAGCCTTGATTCTTTTCGCTACTTGCTAAATTATATTCCAATCTTAACCCAGATTAATTAATTGCCATTTTAAACGACTAAAAAATCACTAGTCGATAAAGCTGACAAATTGCTAAACGTCGCAATCTTCTGAGCCGAAAACAGTCCGAGACTACCATCGCCATCAAAAAATAACTCGCCAGTAGTGTTTTTGTAAATAAATCGCTGAGTACTAGTGGTGGCAGTATTGCCAGCACCAATCAACAGTTGATTACTAACCAACACATTCCCCGCAACTAGACCGCCACCGTAGAGACTGGCTGCAACAGAAATCTTGTCAATACCAGTAGCAAAATCACTCACGGTATCAACCCCAAATTTTGGAGCATTTAAGACAAAAGTATCTACACCAGCACCACCATTCATCACATCATTGCCATCGCCTCCCTGCAAATAGTCGTTACCATCACCGCCAAATAAAGTGTTTTTACCAGCCCCCGCAATAATGCGGTTGTCGGTACTATTGCCAGTTCCAGTCGTATTACCACTGAGAGTAAGGTTTTCTAGGTTGGCTCCTAAAGTGTAATTGATTGAACTCAACACCACATCGATACCACCATCAGCCGCTTCAATAATTACGTCATTGTCAATCAAGAAATAAGTATCATTTCCGGCTCCACCGACCAGGGTATCTGCACCAGCACCACCTTCGAGGTAATCATTGCCAGCACCACCATCTAAGTAGTCATTGCCACCCAAGCCATAGAGTGAGTCATCCCCATCAAAGCCCTGAATGTAGTCAGCCTTGGCACTACCCGATAACCGATCAGTTGTGATGCCGCCGCGAATATCATTAAAGCCACTTTTAACCGAAATAATAAAGTTATCAGAAACTTGCGCCCCAGCAAGATCACTTACCAATACCTTCACCTCGATCGCCCCAGCATTGTTGAGAGTTGGCTGCCCAGTAAAGGTTTTAGTAGCACTATTGAAGCTTAACCAGCTAGGCAAAGCATCACCATTAGCCAGAGTCGCTGCATAGCTCAGGACATCACCTGCATCAACATCAATAAAAGCTCCGGCAGGCAATGTAAAATTAAGGGCAGTATTGATCTTAACTGTTTGGTCACTAATCCCAGCAACTAAAATTGGAGCATCGTTAGTGTTTTGCACCGTAAGGCTAAAAACATCCTCCGCAGTACTTCCCGCTGCGTCAGTAGCAACGATTTTGATATCGATCGAACCAACCTGACTATTGCCAGGGGTGCCACTCAAAGTTTGGGTTGCAGCATCGAAGGTGAGCCAAGCAGGCAAAGCAGATCCATTAGCCAACTTGGCAGTATAAGATAGAATATCTCCAGCATCACTATCAATAAAGGTATTAGCTGCTAAAGTCCAAGTAAACACATCATCTTCATTCACCGTTATATCAGCCAAAGCATTGCTCAACACAGGTGCAGCATTAATCCTGTTAATTACAGATCCGTTGATAGCATACTGACCAAGGCTACCGTAGTCGCTGTATCCATCCAAGCCACTTTTGCCGACCCCATCAATTTGCAAATAATAGCTGCCAGCATTCAGGTAAAGATTAGTAAAACTAGCCGATAGCAAATCAACCGGATTCGATTCAGCTACTAAACTACCGTCAGCACTGTAAATACCAGCCCACAAATCGATGTTGCTACCACGAGCATCTAAATATTTGGCATCATAATTACCACTGCCATCAGAAATATAGCTTCTTGAAGCGGCAGCAATGTTCAAAGAGATGTTGCCATTACCAGTACTAAAAGCGAAAACATCTTTATCAGTACTGCGCTCAATTATCCCAAAGGTACTAATCTTGCCGCTAGCATCAGCAACTAAACTAGTAGCCGTGCTGTTAGAATTACCGTAGTCATCTACCCGATAACCAAAGCCGTTTCTGGTAGTAATAATTGCTAAGTCATCTTCTTTGTTATTGGCATATTGGTAGTCACCTTTGCTCCACTGGGTCAAGCTTTTATTAAAAGGTGCTCCCATCAAAGAGCCCCAACTAGTTTCACCGCTACCAAAACCAAAATGGTAGGCTTTTGAGTCATCGATCGCGTCCAGAGGGTTGGAGTCTACCTGACCATCATGATTTAGCCCCAAACTGTGGCCAACTTCATGGCTCGCAGTCATTGCTGCATTGTTTTCTCCCTTATTAAAAGCAAACAGAGGTAAATCTGTAGAAGAATTAAAACTATTTAGGTATGCAACGCCACCAATTCCCCCAAAAACAGCAGTATTATTGGCTAAGTTAATATTCTGGGTCATTAAAACCCGGATTCCCCAACGAGTATCACCAGTGCCAGATTTCTGTAAATCTTCGATACTAGGAGCTTCGGTAGTAACATTCACCTCAAACGGGGCAAAATCTTCAGTAACTCTTTGCCAAATCCCTAAAATTGTTTGCAACTCACTGACACTAAACGATGCGGTATTACCATCGGTATCAAAGGCCGGAGAGATAATTGTAGGGTGAGTAACACTGTTCCAGCCAGTGTTTACCGTGGTATGGCCATCAAAATCTAAATAGATAGTCTGTTTAGCATTTGGATTGCTATGCAGTTTAAAAACATTGTTGAAATCAAAAGAGCTAAAGTTTAGCTTGGAGTCTGGGGTGGAATTATTTGTGATAATTCCTGCTGCTGTCAGAGCCTCGGCGTTGGATACTGGAAAAAGGTCTTCATGGTCTTGATGATTTTCATCGTCGGTATGATTTGCTGTACCCAACAGTACTGTATTAGAAAATTTTTGTTGCCCGATGGCTTCATGACCTGTTGCCCAAGCCAATGAACTAATAGTGATTGGTGATAAAGAATTGGGGGTTAAAGGGGCAGAAAATCTGAAGCCTTGATTATTATTGAATTCAGTTGTACTTACATCTATAGTTTTGCTTCCACTTATGGCGATAGCTTGTGACTCGTTGAAATGTGGGATTAAGCTATCTTCTGGCAATTCTAATGCGTCTAAGGCAGCAATTTCTTGAACCAAAGTGAAGTTGATTTGTGCATTTGCCATAAAAAAGTGCTGCGGGGTTATGTTCTTTGCTCCATGTTGCAGGATAATCGATAAACTTAAAATAGTATATACACGGAAGTTTGAACTTATTCTGGCCGTCTAAATTATGGTGCATAGTGAATCTGCTTATTACAGTAACTCAAAGCACAACTGATTGTACTGTTCAATCAATATCACATAGCTCTGAGATCACAACCCCCTAAAACATTAACTACTCGACTTGGATGATCTTCCTTATCGAGTAGAAAGCAAATGATAAAAGCCTTTAGGGCTAAACTCCGCCAACAACGTCAAATCTTGGTTTGGTTGGCGAGGATGAATTCAGCAGATTACTCAGCGATCGATTGCAATTTTTTCACCTGAGCCGATCGACCTGGAATATCGATACTAGCTACAAAGAAATCACTGCCTGTTTGATAAAATACCACCTGCTGATCTTTGCTAGGGTTGTGGATTTTTAGAATTCGCTCCATCCCCGGCACCAACTCCTTATAATTACTGCCGTCGGCATCTGCGATTGCGATCGTTTTTTTATCTTTACCATCCACAGCCTGATCGTTATTAGTATCGGCATTCACCACCCGGTAAAGAACAGACTTAATATTCTTAGGCTTAGCCAGCACATCTTCTTTAACCTTAGGATCAGGCTTCTTAACCTCTTCTCCATACTGCCGCTCCTCCAAAATCACCGATTTATTGTTGGGCAATAGCTTCCGCGAAGTCAAATCCTTCTGATTCACAAAAACATAGTTGTTAACCAGCGCACCGCCACCTTTTGCCCCCTTCGCCCCACTATACTCATCACTAGCCGAAAGCACCGCTGCTGTTCGCCATTTGCCAGAATAATCGATGTAGACCGGGGCTGAAAGATAGTCAGTACCTTTGACAGCCACAAATTCACCCAACACATAATTCTTCTTTTCTTCAGCATGAGCAGGATTCGATGAAACCAAGCTAGTTACACCTGGGTTCTTCAGGCCACAACCAGCGCCGAATAATAAACTACAGCCTAGTAGCCCTAACCAAAATTGTTTGCCGTTCATACTGCCCGCTTTACACTACTCTCTCATTCAAGCTTAGTTATTTGAATTCGACAACTACTTTTACTAAAGTCCCGACTTTTCCCGACATCACCCCCTATCAGCCCCCCAAAGACCCGACATCCCCGGACTGACAATAGATAGAGCTGACAAGTAAGCTAAACACAACAGCATCACCAGCCCAAACTTACCCTGCGACCAACCAAGCCATGACTCAAACATCACCCCAAATATCACTCCGACAAGCCGCCCCTCAAAACCTTCACCAATTCCCCGCTGAATTGAATCCTCAATTTTTACCTAAACATGTGGCCATTATCATGGATGGCAACGGACGCTGGGCTACCCAACGCAACATGCCCCGCACGATCGGCCATAGCCAGGGAGCCAGAACCTTAAAGAACTTACTCCGCTGCTGTAGCGACTGGGGCATTAGCGCACTGACAGTCTACGCCTTCTCCACCGAAAACTGGCAGCGTCCCCTAGACGAAGTAAATTTCCTGATGATGTTGTTCGAGCGGATGCTGCAACAAGAGCTGGCCGAAATGCACCTCAAAGGCGTAAAAATCAA
>JAYSRP010000196.1:0-13740 GCA_043721015.1 Synechococcales cyanobacterium
CTCACTACGATGAAGCTAATACCTTTATGTTGTAGCTGGGGAATCCGTTGGCGGAGAGCTTGCTCGCCTGCATATTTGCTGGCAGCTACTGGTTCATACATTTCCATGACCGGTTTTTCTTTGTAGAAATGCGCGAGGTGACTGGTCACAAAAATAATTCTTCCACCTTCAGACATTAAGGGTGCAGCCATTTCGACTAGGCGCTCTTGGGCGGTGAGGTTGAGGTTCATAGCATAGTCAGCGGCCTTGTCTTTTTCGAGGCCACCACTGGCATTTAGCACTAATAAATTCAATTTGCCAAACTGAGTGGCGACAGATTGAAACATATTGTGAACGTCGCTGTCGCTGGTGATATCGGCTTGGGCAAGCAGAGCACGGCGGCCAATGCCTGCAATACTGGCTGCTACATCCTCAGCGCGACTGCCTTTACTGCGATAGTTAATGACAATATCGGCTCCTCGATCGGCTAATATTTTTGCCACTACAGCACCAATTCCTCTAGAGGCTCCGGTGATTAGTGCCACTTTACCGGTCAGGTTTAATATTGTCATGAGCTGCCTCTAAGAGATGGTCAATTGCAGCTTTCACCATAAAACAGCAGCTTCCTAAAGTAAAGTAGATACCATCTGGTAACTAAGTAACAAGAAGGGAAGTGCGATGGCAAAGTTTGAAGCTTGTTCGATCGAAAACTTACTGAATCAGCTCTCTGGCACTTGGACGACCTATATCCTTTGGTTTTTGCATAAGGATGGGGCTTTACGGTTTGGCGAACTGCGGCGCAAGATTGGGAGTATTTCGACTAAGGTTTTGACTGAACGGCTACGGATGCTGGAACAGATGGGAGTGATCGATCGGCACTATGAACCGACGATTCCACCCCAAGTTACCTATAGTTTGACCGATCGAGGCAAGGAACTAACTAAAGCGCTGACACCTCTGTATAAACTAGCGTTACGCTGGAAAACAGAGTAAATTTCCGAGCGGAGCTTTCTCCATATCAAAAGCTTCACATCAGATAGTGCTAATACAAAAATGGAAAAGGTGAATATCAAATCTATATTAGCCGGAAAGTAAATGGGTATCGATAGGGTTGATCGGGTTTGTCAATAACCTTGATGATCGCAATGATAGGCATAATTAAGCTAAAGATAGCAAGCCCGAAAAACAAGAAAATACCGATAATCACGAATGTCAACACGAAACAAATCAATGCTCCAGCAAAAATTGATATCTGAAAATTCAGTGCTTCCTTGGCGTTGGCCTTCACGATCGGATCTTCTGTAATAGCTAAAATAACAATGGGGATACCGACTGAAACAATTGTGGCGCTAAACAAGACAGCACCATGGCACAGTGCTGATAAGAGCTTCCGTTGATCAATATCTTGATTTTGCATGTATGTGAATCTCACTTGGATGATTCAATCATAGCCAATTTATATCCAGAATGACGAAGGTACTAGTACCTTTTTTAGCTGTTGCTGGTATAGCGTACTATCTTGGTTGCAATTGTAATCATCGTGACTTTTCTTCAATTGACTGACTGCGGTTATTTAAGCTGTTGAAAGTAGCAGCGTCCATCACACAAGCCAAAATCAAGATAATTCCTACCCCCCAAATAATATAGGCTGCCCCAAGGAGAGCTGCACTAGTTCCTAGATATTCTTAGGATAGACCTAGAAATGATTGATCCATTCAAAATTTCCTTGGATATCAGAGATCGGGGTGGGCGACCTGCCAGACAAGTGCCTGAAGGAGTTCAGGCACTTGTCTGGCAGGTAGCGAAGCCGATAGCGTAGCGTCGCCGTTAGGCGATACACCACCCCCACAAATTCGATGAGTTCAATGGCGCTCCCTTTTGCGAAGGCAAACGCTACGCGAACGGCTCCGCTCAGGGAAAGCCTTTTCAATAATTTTATTGGTAGACCAGGATTGTCTTAAGTGGTGGGATTGTGATATCGATAGTATGAATCCACCACTTCTTGCTTCGTATAATTGGCACCCGCCCGATCGTCTGCTCCGATATATTGATAGTTCGATCGAATCTCCTTTTTTCCCTCACAAGAAAGTAAATGCTTGCGTTTATTGTAGTCTACCCCCTGTTTCCGCAACTCACTAACCATTTGATTCCCCGCAACCTCCCCATTCTCGAATTTCAAATTAATAGGATCAATATGCGCCAAGAAAACCCCGCTGTCCTTTAGCCACGATGTTGCTTTTTGCAAAAAACAGAGTTTATCACCAATGTAATGCAGCCCATGAACACAGGTAATTAAATCGAACTCACAGTCTGGCTCCCAGGCTAAGACAGAAGTTGATTGTAAGCTCAGGAAGTCTAGCTCCGCAGGATAGGCATAAAACATCGGCACTAAATCTATCCCTACTATGCTGAGATCTACTTCAGCCCGTTTGGGCAATAGGATCTGAGCGGCATCAATCAAAGCTCTCCCAGTGCCACAACAGAGATCTAGCCATGCCACATGCTGCTGTGAATCAAAGCGAGATTGCAGGAATTCGATCGGATTCAATAAAAGCTCTTTGGCATAACTATTATTTCCCAGGCAAGCTCTTTGGCGATTCATGGTAGAGTTGGCAACAACATGAGAGTTTTCGAGATCTTCATTGCTCAATATTTTCATGACTTTATTTATTACTTATCATCAAAGTTCTATTGATCGCCTAGTTGTTCATTGATTTTCTGTTTCGTGGCCTAAAGATGCTTCAAACATGGCTCCCCAGTGCTTTTGTCCGGATATTTTTTTGCCTCACATTAAATGTCATGTTTTTGCTGCATTTCTTAAATAAATATCATCGATCAAGCCAGCTTGACCGGAGTTTAGTTCCTCAAAGCCTTGCTGAATCCCCTCAATAAAAGTCTAATTGTGAAGGGATTATAGAAAAAATGGCTTTTTGCGGGAATCTCAGGCAAAATAATGCCGAGAGGATATTCAATCAGCAGAGTAGCCACCATGCAGCCAATCCGTACCTTCAACGTATCACCATCGCTACCATCCCAGCTAGCGCCACTTCAAAAATTAGCCTACAACCTTTACTGGGACTGGAACATCGAGATCAAAGATCTGTTTCGTCGGCTCGATCGAGACCTCTGGGAAACCACCCGACACAACCCAGTCGCCACCATCGCCCAAGTCAGCCAAACCCGCCTGCAAGAAGCCGCCAACGACGACGGCTTCTTGGCACACATGGAGCGCGCCACCGCCGCCCTCGCCGACTACCAACAAAGCCGCGACTGGTATAAAAAGCACCATGGCACCGCCAACCCCGACTCCAAACCTTGCTTTGCCTACTTCTGTGCCGAATTCGGCCTAGTAGACTGCCTGCCCATTTACTCCGGCGGCCTGGGCGTATTGGCCGGAGATCACCTGAAATCTGCCAGCGACTTGGGGATTCCCTTAGTAGGGATCGGCCTGCTCTATCAGCAGGGCTACTTCGCCCAATATTTGGGAGCCGATGGCTGGCAGCAAGAGCGCTACCCCCTCAACGACTTCTACAACATGCCACTGGAGCTAGAACGTAAGCCCGATGGCAGCGAGCTGCGGATCGCCGTAGAGTATCCCAACCGCTTGGTTTATGCCCGAGTATGGCGGGTGCAAGTAGGCACCGTGCCCCTGTACTTACTCGACACCAATATTGAACCCAATAACCCCTACGACCAAGACATCACCGATGCCTTATATGGTGGCGACTTAGACACCCGCATTCATCAAGAAATCATGCTGGGGATCGGTGGTTTCCGGGCACTGCAAGCCCTGGGCTATGCACCCACCGTCTACCACATGAACGAAGGTCACTCCGGCTTCTTGATTTTGGAAAGACTGCGGGTTTTAATGCAGCAAGAAAAACTCACTTTTGCTGAAGCTAGACAAGTAGCCATGTCCAGCCAGATCTTCACCACCCATACACCCGTGAGCGCTGGGTTTGACTTGTTCCCACCCGACAAAGCCATGTACTACGTCGGTCACTATGCCAACTCCTATGGTTTAAGCCGAGAAGAATTCTTAGGATTGGGTCGAGAGAATACTGGCGACCTGGACTCGCCTTTTAGCATGGCAGCCTTGGCCATGAAAAACGCCAGCTTTGTGAATGGAGTTGCTCAACTCCACGGAGCTGTTTCGCGGGAAATGTTCCAAAACATGTGGCCAGATGTGCCTTTATCAGAAATCCCGATTACCGCGATTACTAACGGGGTTCATGCCCGGAGCTGCGTCGCCAAAAGCAACCAAGAACTGTTCGATCGATACCTCGGTGACGACTGGGCCGAAAAGCCCGCTGATGATCACTTATGGCAAAAAGTCCAGACGATCCCCGACGAAGAGCTATGGCGCAACCACGAACACTGTCGATCGGAGATGGTAGTATTTGCCCGCGATCGAATTGTTAGTCACTTAAAAGATCGAGGAGCCACTGGTGCTGAAATGCAGCATGTGCAAAACTCCCTCGATCCCAGTGTCTTCACCATCGGCTTTGCTCGCCGTTTTGCCACCTACAAACGCGCCACCTTGTTTTTACGAGACTTGGATCGGATCAAAAAACTGATGACTGGCAATAAAGATCGCCGGGTGCAGTTTGTGATTGCCGGAAAAGCTCACCCCAAAGATATCCCTGGTAAAGAGCTAATCCGCGACATCGTGCAGTTCACTCGTTCTGAAGGCATGAACTCGGTGGTGTTTGTCCCGGATTACGACATCTATGTATCGCGGCTAATGGTTTCGGGCTGTGATATTTGGTTGAACACCCCCCGTCGTCCCCGTGAAGCTTCTGGCACTAGCGGCATGAAAGCTTCCATGAACGGTCTACCGAACGTCAGCATCTTAGATGGTTGGTGGGATGAAGCCGACTATGTGCGAACTGGCTGGCCGATCGGACACGGTGAAATGTATGACGACGAAACCTACCAAGACAATGTGGAAGCCAACGCTTTCTATGACTTGCTAGAAAAAGAAGTCGTCCCGATGTTCTACGATCGAGATATCGAAGGGATCCCCCGTCGCTGGGTGGCCAAAATGAAAGACTCCATTTGTCTGAATGCACCGCGCTTTAACACTGCCCGGATGCTGAGAGACTACGCTGAGCAAGGCTATGTACCTGCCCATAAACGGCAGGTAATCACGGTCGGCAATAATTACCAGAACGGTAAAGATTTGGCACATTGGAAAGCGCGGATTTTTGAAGATTGGTATGACCTGAAGATCAAACAGGTCGATGCTATGGCTCCAGAGCAATTGGGTGTGAACCAGTTGATCGAAGTGAAAGCCCATATTCACTTGGGCAAACTGAAACCCAGCGATGTGCGAGTCGAAGTTTACCAAGGCTCGATCGATAGTCATGATGGCAGAATTATGAATGCCAAGACTGTGGTGATGAATAGCACCGAAACTACTAATGGTGAAACCGTCTATGTCGGTACTATCAGCTACGAAGCTAGTGGTTTGCAAGGTTTCTCGGTAAGAGTCTTACCAAATCACCCTCATTTGAGTAATCCTCACGAGTTGGGTCTGATTCATTGGGCTTAAGCCGAATTAAGCTGTTACGCACTTAAATATTAATTAAACAAATCCCCTTCATTTTTGAGATGGGATTTGTTTTTACAGAAAAACCGTAGAATAGCATTTGACTTATTGGGATGATTATCCGAGAATCAACTCTGAACAACAGGTATTGGTAATACATATGACGATCTCCACCAAGAAAGGCTCTACCAGCGATAGCTCTGTTTGCGTCAAAGGCGTAAGTGCTATGCACGACCTTGCGGTACACGAAGTGTCTCCGAAAGAAAATCGATCTAAACGCAATCGCAACCGATCGAAGCGGCGACAGATCATTTGCCCAATGCACGGTTGCCAGATGGATAGCGTCAGTGCCAAGCACTCTATTTTTGGCGATCGAGTAGAACATCTACAGCAGGCCGGGTTCGATCGAGGTCTGGCCAGTATGTTAATGGCCGAACACACCACCATCTCTATTCCTGGAGAATGGTTGGAAAAATTTTGGTGTATGGAGTGCGACCAAGCCCAGTGGTACCGGGTCAAACGTTATCATCGACCAGATGGGGGTGGAGCAGCCCTCTATTTTGTAGAAATCGCCGCCCCAGAATTATGGCAAAGAGTGGCTGGAGTCCACGACCCTAACGGGAATCCTTCGGTAGGTGAGTTTACCCGTAAACAGGCTAAAGCAACAGGGATGGTGCGAGATTTCAAATTCATTATGTGAACAGTCTATTGCTTTGCCTTGTGTTGTAGTGGATTCTGGCCGTAACATAGATCTTGTTCAGTACCGCGCAGCTCTATGACCATTACCCCAGAATCAGTTAGTGCATTGCTATCTTCCGAAAGCCATGGCGATCGAATAAGAGGAGTCAATCAACTCCGAGAACTAGATAAGTCGATCGCCTATGAACTAGTCCAAGCACCCATTCAAGATAAAAATACTCGGGTGCGCTATGCGGCGGTGAGCTTGATGGATACTATTGGGGATGTAGATTTGGTCAAGAGTCTGGCTATTTTGCGAAACTGTCTGCAAGATGCCGAATATGATGTGAAGGCCGCAGCGGCTGATGCTTTGGGTGGTCTGAGGTTAACCGAGGCGCTGCCAGAGTTGATCGACCTTTATCATGAAACCGAAGAATGGTTGTTGAAGCTGAGCATTGTGGCTGCTTTGGGTAGCATGGAAGACCAGCGGGCGATGCCACTGTTTGCAGAAGCTTTGGAATCTGATGTGGAGCTGATCAGAATGACCACCGTGCAGGCGATCGGTGATATGAATGACCCCACAGGTGTAGACTTATTGGCTAAGGTAGTCGCCGAACCCGATACTCAAATTCGTTTTCGGGTGGCTGAAGCCTTGGGTAAAATTGGTGGTGAGCAAGCCCAAGGACTGCTTAAGCAAATGGCCAATGATGCCGATCCTCAAGTAGCTGAGCAAGCTAAAGCATTTTTATGAAGTTATTGTTAGCCGGAGATATTGGTGGGACTAGTATCCGCTTGCGTCTTGCCCCCATCGAAGACTGGCGCAGCAGTCAGTGGGAACGCACCTATGCCAGCCAGGACTTTCCTGATTTAGCGCCGGTGGTGCAGAAATTTTTGGCGGAGTTGAATATCTCTGGCGAAGTGGTGGCAGCCTGTTTTGCGGTGGCTGGCCCGGTGGTGGATGGAGTGGCGAAGCTGCAAAATTTGGCTTGGCAACTAGAGACCGATCGACTGATCAAATCTCTCAATATTCCTAACCTGAAGCTAATCAATGATTTTGCCGCTGTGGGCTATGGTTTGGCTCACCTGCGCCCGGACGAGCTGCATGTGCTACAAGCCGGTGAGGTAGTCGCTGATGCTCCCCAGGCAGTGATTGGGGCGGGGACTGGTTTGGGTCAGGGGTACTTAATTCCGGCCTGCGGCAAGTATGAGGTGTTGGCCAGCGAAGGCGGGCATAGTGACTTTGCGGCGCGGACTCCTTTGGAGTTTGAGCTGGTGGAATATTTGATGGAGCGAGATGATTTAGACCATGTTTCCTATGATCGACTGGTCTCTGGGCGAGGAATCGTGAACATGTATCGGTTTCTGCGCGATCGCTCCCCAGCAGGATCCTCGCCATTGGCTGACATCCCAGAAATTGCCGAGGCGGTGAAAGAGTGGGAACAAACTACGATGTTCGATCGATCTCACCTTACTGATCCGGCGGTCTTGATTGCTAAAGCAGCTCAAGCTGGCACCAGCGCTCTGGCACGAGTAACTATGCAGATGTTTGTCAGCGCTTACGGTGCAGAGGCTGGCAACTTAGCATTAAAGTTTTTGCCTCGGGGTGGCCTATATATCGCTGGCGGTATTGCGGCGAAGAATCTGCCACTGTTGACTGATGGGACTTTTATGGCGGCTTTTGGCCAAAAAGGCCGAATGCGTAGTTTAGTGGCTCAGATCCCGGTTTCGGTAGTGCTGAATCCTCAGGTGGGTTTGATTGGTGCGGCAGCGCAGTCGCTGGCCATGTTGGGGTGAATTGGATTCAGCTACATGACTGATGGGCTATGGAGCGCCACCTTCTTATGATTTAGGAAGAGCTATTTTTGAGCAGCATTTTCTATATGAACCCTAAAAGACCAAAAGTGACAGTGGGCTTAGCCTTCTACAATCCGGGTGCGGATTTTGAGCTAGCTATTAAATCAGTGTTTGCCCAAACTTTTACCGACTGGGAATTTATCTTAGTAGATGATGGTTCTAACGATGGCTCGTTAGAATTTGCTCAGAGCATTGACGATCCGCGAGTGCGAGTTCTGAGCGATGGCAAAAATGTCGGTGCCAGCATTCGGATGAACGAGGTGATCGCGGCTGCTCAAACGCCTTACTTAATTCGGATGGATGCCGATGACGTGCTGCATCCCCAGCGGGTAGAAATTCAGTATGCAGAGTTACTGAAGCATGGCAACGAGGCGATCGTGGGGACTGCGACTTACTCGATCGACACCCAATCTCAAGTAATTGGCTTTACTCCCAGCAAACAATTTCAAGCTTTTGGCTATGCCGCTCGCCATAACTTGGTACAGCCCACCGTGGCTGCTTCGATCGAGTGGTTTCTTCAGCATCCTTACTCTAAAGACTGGGTATACCGCCGCTGCGAAGATGCTGAGCTGTGGTGCCGAGCTTCTGTAGATAGCAAATATATCAACATAGAAATGCCTTTGGTATACTATCGAGAGGTCGGTAATTATTCCTTGAAAAAGCAGATGGCTACTTATCTTGGTTTATTCAATATTATTTACGATCACCATTTTCAACAGCCTTGGCGTTTTAGTTTTCTAATGGGGAAAGAACTCTTTAGACTGTTTATAATTAGTACCTTGACGGCCCTAGGCAAAAGTGACTGGTTTGTTTCTCGACGCTATCGTCCTTTAACTTCGGCTCAAAAGCTTCATGCTGAAGCCGGTTTAGCAATTGTGCGCAATCAAGTTTTGCCGCTGGCTGGGGCAAAAAGCACTGCGAGAGTTCAAGGAGGCAAATTATCGAGCCGCTAATTCCCTAGTTGTCGGTTGTAGATTTGTTGCACTATTTCCAAGAGTCTTATGTTCGATGCTACTCCCAATCCTTCGCGGCTGCTCTGGCCAAGTCGCAATCCCATTCAGATTTGGCGTTGTTTACGGCATTTGCTGGCTGCGGACTATCGCCAAAATCGGCTGCGGGTGACAGAGACTGGGGGTGGTAATAATCGCAATTTAAAGGGGCTAACGATCGTTACTTGTTTTCGGATTGCTCAGGCGGGCACTCATTTGGGTCGAATTCCGGTGGTGGGGATTTTGCCAAAATTATTGATTGTGTTGCCCTATCGCATATTTTTTGAATTTTTATTGGGCATTGAAATTCCACCTCGGGTGCAGATCGCCGGTGGTTTGGTGATTTTTCATGGGCAGGGAATTGTGATTCATGATAAGGCACGGATTGGTCAAAATTGTATGTTGCGCCATGGCATTACCATTGGCACTAGTTTAAGCAAAATACGGGCAGACAATAACCCTTGTGTGCCGACAATTGGGAATAATTGCAATATTGGTGCTGGGGCGATTATTATCGGTGATATTTCGATCGGGGATGATGCTAGTATTGGCGCTGGTACGGTTGTGACCAAAAGTGTACCGGCTGGTGGTGTGATGGTGGGTAGTCCGGCTCGACTCATTGAGCCTGCCTAAAAATTCGGTTTGTATTAAACATTTTCAACGCTATATTCTCCAAACTATGTCGCCTATTAAAATTGCTCAGGTCATTGAATCCACTGGAGGTGGTTCTGGTAGGCATGTAGTTGATGTATTGACTGCTTTGGCGAAAGATCCGCGTTTTGATGTGCATTTAATTCATTCATTGGATCGGATTGAAGATCGTTATCGCTTAGGCATCGAGAAATTAGCCGGTCAGATCAAAATTCACGAAGTGCCGATGGTGCGCCAGGTCAAGCCGCTGCTGGATTGGCGGGGAATGTGGGAAATCAATCGATATTTACGTCAGCAGGGGCCTTTTCAAGCGGTGCATTTACATAGTGCCAAGGCCGGAGCGATCGGGGCAGTAGCGGCTAGATTGATTGGTGTGCCTCGGGTTGTTTTTACGCCCCATGCTTTTTATTCGATGGGGTTGAGTGGGCGCAAACAAACAGTTTATCAGGTGGTAGAAAAAATCTGTGGTTTGGTCTGTCATAAATTAATTGCGGTATCTGGCGAAGAAAGTAGTTATATGCTGCGTCATCGGTTGATTGCAAAGTCTAAGCTGCGGATTATTCCCAATGCGATCGAACCAATAGATTTGGCTACCTGGCAAGCGCGGGGTCAGCAGATGCGGGCTGAGTTGGGGATTGCTGATAGTACTAGACTAATTGGCAGTATTGGTCGCCTGACTCCCCAGAAAAATCCGCTGATGTTTGTGGAGATGGTGGCACGGCGCGCCCAGCGGTATAGTGCATCTGAAGAATGCTATCTGATGGCGGGTGACGGGGTGCTGGAGCCAAAGGTGCTGGCGGCTTTGAATCACTATCAAATTCGTGATCGGGTGTTATTTTTGGGTTTTCGATCGGATGTGGATGATTTGCTGGCGGCACTGGATATTTTTGTGTTGAATTCGCTATACGAGGGGATGCCCTATATTATTTTGGAGGCGATGGCTCATGCCCTGCCAATCGTTTCTACTAATGTAGAGGGAGTTTTAGATCCTTTGCGAGATGGCGGTATTTTAGTACCGATCGGTGATGTGGGGGCTTTAGATGCTGCTCTAGATCAACTGGTAGATCCACAGCGGCGGCAAGAGATGGGGCTGGCTAATCGTCAGCGTTTGGAAAAGAATTATTCGATCGAGGTGATGATGCAGTCTTTGATTAATTTATATTTGAACTAAGTAGGTGGTTGCAATTAAATATAAGATATCTTGTAGATGTTTTGTAGGGTGGGCAGTGCCCACCATCTATGTCCTAGATGATTTCGATGTTATCAACAATTACACTGCCCTACTTACTGCAACAAAGATATCTATCGATTGCTGCTGATTTTGGTGATAATTTAGCTCTACTGGCTTGGTGGTGCTTTTCGCCATAGCTGTTGGATTTTTTGCCATGGAGCGGATGGATTTAGTGCTTTTTGGGCGGCATTGAAGCTATCACTGGCGGTGCAAATTGCTTTGAAAGAATTAATAATGTCGTCGGTGGTGGCTTCTTTGATGAATTCGATCGATCCTCCTTTGCTGCGGATAGAATTACCTTGCTCTAGTTCCATTCGCGCCTGCTCGTAAGCAAGCTGGAGAGTAGGGTAATCAGTTAGCAACGGGCGAATTAATTTGATAGGCTCTAAAAATTGGCTGCTAGCCTGAATTTGTTGACCTAGTTCGTGGATTTTGGCTTGGAGACCTGTGGGAAAAGGACGTACTTGGCGGGCAATGGCGACAATAAAAGCTCCTAGGGTTTCGCGGCTCAGGGCAGTGGGGCGATCGATCGCTGCATCTCTGATTTCTTGCAGAGTTCGGAGAGATTCTGTCAGATCATCTTGGTTAATCTGCCATTTTTCTGGAAATTTCTGCTGGGTGTAGATTTCCAGAGACCTGTTGAAGCATTCGATCGATTTCTCTAAGTTATCTTGGCGATCATCTTGGTTGTGCTGAAAATAAGCTAATCCCAGGTTGTGTTGGAGCATTGCCCAATACTCGGGGAATTGTTGCCGAGGATAGATTTGTAGGGCGTAGTTGAAACAATCAATCACTGAAGGTGCAGCTATCGACTCATATTCAATATTCTGCGGTGAAGTTCCCACGCCATATTCTGTGTATAGTTGATCGATTCCTGACTGAAAATCAGGATGAAACCAAATCACTTTTGATCGGGGTATTTCTAGCCTCTGACAGGCTTCAAAAACGACCTCTGAAATGTTTGAGATACCACTATCTATATACAAATTCACACCAGAACGGGGTGAGTGCGCATATTCTTGCACTGTCACAGTATGACCAGAGGGTAGATTCAAAAAAGTAAACTGCATCTCATCTAAATCATCATAGCCATCAAATATCGGCAGTTGCAGCCATGCAGCCAAAGGTTTCAATTGAGCCTCAAAAAAAGCCACGGGAGTATTCGCTGGTGTTACTTCTTCAAACCGCACTCGCTGTTTTTTCATTGGTTTTGAATTACTCATCTGCCACCCAGACCTCATCAAGTTGATTGCAAAACTTTACCTGTACCTTGATTTTAGCGTACCCATCTTCGTTGCGAACTCCTTCTCGCTCCCCCGACCAAGTGGGTTGAAAGGGGTGACAGCCCTGATCTGGCTTTACTGTTGTCGTAAACTCTATGCCTTTTTGCTTCGTCTGCCGATCGGATGTCAGTGGTAGACAATCAGCATAGGCCATTACTTTGGGAATATGACTTTGGTGAAAATTACGACCTGGCCCTCCCCATATTTCTTGGCTAGCTATTTGTTTCTTGGCATCCTCTGCTGTCTGTGAATCAGTTTCGGTGCGATGATATAACGGACTTCCGGCCATAGCAATCTCTCTAGTTAACTCATGCTTTGCCATTGTATCAGCTCGTTGAATTAATCAGAAAGGTTGGGGCTGCGCCGCTGATGGTGAATGCTGCCCAGTAGTAAGGGTCTTGGTATGGTCGATCGATTGGTTTGCATTTTTGGAGATTTTTGATGATGAAGGGGATTTTTTCGAGTACTTCGTCTTGGTGGGATAGTTTGGGGTGTTGTGAAAGCTGGGCGTAGAATTGGCCGAGTTCGGCGTTGGTAACGTGGCGCAGCCATTGGCTGGCATTGTGCAGGGCTTGGGGGGCGGGGATGTTTTGGGCGAGTTGTTGGTAGAAGTAGATAAGAAGGGGGCTGCTGGCCTGGTCTTTGATGTTCCAGAGGGCGCTGATGGTGTAGCTGGCTCCGCCGCTGAGGCAGGCACTGACAAGTCCGATGTATTCGTCTTGGAGGCTTTGGTGGTTGGCGATCGAAGTTTGGCAGGCGGAGAGGATGATGAGGTGATAGGGGCTAAGGTTGCTGGTGGCGAGGTCTGGGCAGGTGATGGTTTGGTTGTTGTTTAGGTAGAGGCAAGATTCTTGGGGGCGACGGGCAAAGTGCTGGCTGTGACCAGTGAAGTGAAGGATGCGCTGGGGGGTAGTGGAATCACTGGAGTTCAGTGAGGCCAAGGGTTTGCCCTCATCCCCCAGCCCCTTCTCCCAAGGCGGGAGAAGGGGAGCCGGAGCGCAAAGCGAAGTCTCTTGCCCCCTCTCCCGCCTTGGGAGAGGGCTGGGGTGAGGGTCTTTCAGTGCATTCTCTTGCCCCACGCTATCAATAAACTCTAAGAATCCTGATTTGGTAGCTTTGCTGCTGGCCAATAGTCTGCCGTTGGGTAACAGGGCGTTGATAGCGGCAATTTCTAATTCGGCGCTGGGGAGGTTGCTGCCTTCGGGTGGTTGAATGAGGTCAATGGTGAAGGGTGCAGCGGCGGGGGCTTTCTGCTGAAGGTTGAGGGCGATTTGGAGGCTGGGGAGGTAGGTGACGGGGTATTGCTCAAAGAATTGATGTAGTGGTAAACGATGCAGGTCTTTGTGGGGAATTAGGGTCAGGCTGGTGATGGGCTGCTGAAGGTGTTGGATAATTTGGGGGATTTCTAATATTTGCTGGAGCTGGAGCCAGTCTATCGTCGGGCAGGTAAGCAAGATCGGCATTCGCGCGGTCTCGGTCGTCACCCGTGACAAGATCGAATTCTTGATCCCCAACGAACAGCTG
>JAYSRP010000197.1:0-13697 GCA_043721015.1 Synechococcales cyanobacterium
TTAGAAAATGCTAAAGCAAAACTCAATCTTTGCTTTATCCGCTTGATGCTCAAAAGGCTAGCCACAGACTAAAATAGATCTCAAATGGGTTCTATAGGAAACGAAAAAAGTAGCGCCTCTCAAAGTGCCATAAAACATTCAAAGCTCTGCATGTTTCTCTATATTCGATTTGAGCAAGGGCAACCTATTAACGTGAACCAATGGAGTAAACGGTATGCCCAGCAACAATAAGCCCATGCTGACGGTGCTTGTGGACGGTGACAAACGAGACAGCTTTTCTTGCTTGTGCAGAAGGAATGGGCGCACGATGGCTTCTGTCATCAATCAATTCATGGATCGATGCCTTGAAGCTAGTTCGATCGATCACTCTCCTGACTCTCTTGGCAGTGGTCAAAATGTTGATGGGCTACTGGAAACATTGGGGGATTTGAAGCATGATCTGAAAAGACTTGGTAAAGAGAGAGGAGAACAAGACTCTTCACCAGAAAAGGAAGATTTTGACAGTACAGCAGAGGTGGATGAAGAGTGCTACGAACCAGAGAAAGACCCTGAACTCTCTTGGATGTATAAAGACATCGAAGACCTGCCTATTGAGCTTCCAGCAGTCCATGGTGAGCCACAGGTGGAATCGGACAAAGAGAGGTGGATCAGAGAGCATGAAGAACATTATGGCCGCCCGCCTCAATGGAGATGAATGCTCTTGCTCTATAATCGAAACAGCCCCCACCAGTGACGGCAAGGGCTGTTTCGATCGAAGGACTGTTTACACCAGCGCGATCGAATCCGAAACTATACATTTCTACCCAGAGGTTAGCACATGGCCACAGTTACAGATACAGACCTTCAGCAACTTAGAGACTTAATCACCACACTTCATACCGATACTCAGAAGCAGATAGCCGAACTCTCCACAAGGATGGACGTGGGGCTGTCGGACATCAAGGGTGAAATCAAAGAAGTAAAAGCTGAAATCAAAGGCATTCAAACCCAAGTCAGTGATATAAAAGCCGACCAGAGAGCGCAAGATACCCGCTTTTTCTGGCTTTTTGCGTTTCTATTGACAACATCGGCGGGGATAGCAGCCAAGCTAGCAAAGCTTTACTAGTAATGCTGAAATAGTGGCTCGTTACCCTCTTTTTTACCCCTCTTGTTTAATAGAGATGCCTGAAATCATTACTAGAAAACCCTTCCAGCCATTGCACCGGCATCGTTGACATCGAAGAGGTCACAGATTCGAGTTCTGTTGTGTCCATATTGCTGATTTAGAGCAAATTGTTGGAATTGTCATTAGAGACAACCAAGCCGATCGAGCAAGGATAACCGGGCTAGAAGGCCAGAATTAGTCGTTTGTAACTGACCGTATTTTGATCCGTTAGTTTTATTGTTAGTTGCTGTAGCCGTATTTTATTCACAAACTTTAGTCAAAGCTATCAGCAGTCTTTGACTATCGGTTTTGGACTTGAGCGCCACCCGGCCATAGTGCGTACCAAGTTGAGGAAAACTCATACAATCGCGGGCAAAAATTTGGAACTGCTGCAACAGCTCGGTTTGTACTGTTGTAAATGGCTGTATCGTTCGCAGCAGAAAGAAATTTGCCGCACTAGGGTAAACCTGTAAATTAGGAACTTGCTGTAAACCAGTAAACAAAGCTGGCTGACAAGAGTTATACCACTCCCAAGTTCGATCGATGAACTCTTGATCCTTTAAAGCTGCAATCCCGGCCACCTCTGCCAACCGGTTCACCACCCATGGATCGCGCCAACTTTGCCAGCGGGCTAATCGATCGGGATGTGCTACACAGTAACCTAAGCGCAGACCGGGCAAACTATAAAATTTGGTGAGAGAACTTATTACCACTAAATTATCGTACTGCTCTACCCAAGGAATCAGGCTTTGACTGGGCGAGACAAAATCCATAAAAGATTCATCGACTACTACCAAAGAGAATCGATCGAGTAAGGGCAACAAAGCCTCAGTTGTCCACAGCGCACCACTAGGATTATGGGGATTATTCAACAGCAGCGCAGCCCGAGTAGGAATCGCTGGATTATCTAAGATTTGATCCAGATCGAACCAAGTACCCTGCTGATCTAATAGCGAAATAGAAATGAATGGCGCATCAAAAGCTCGCAGGGCGCGACCATAATCATTAAAAGCAGGAGTCGGTAAAATTGTTTGGTACTGAGCTAGCTCTCGGCCTGCCCAAGTTAGCAGCTCGGCAGCCCCATTGCCCGGTAGAATCCAGTCCGCAGAAATTTGTAAATGCTGAGCCAGAGCTTGGCGTAGTTCTAAATATCCCGGAGTTGGATACTTATCGACTTCTAATAAATGTTGTTGCAAAGCAGAAATCACCCCCGATCCTAAACCGAGGGGATTGATACTAGCGGAAAAATCCAATATTTGGTTGACCGGACAGCCAGCAATGCTAGCTGCCCAAACCAAGTTGCCGCCATGAGTAGGCCGGTTTGATTGATCCAAAATGTCCTATTTCTTTTTGGCAGCAGGCTTAGCTGCTGGCTTTTCGGGTTCGTCGGAAGCTGAGACTTTATCCTTAAACAACTTACCTGCCGAGAAGGCGGGTACTTTGGTTGCAGGAATATCCATCTTTTCGCCAGTCCGAGGGTTCCGACCTTCCCGCTGTTGACGTTGTCTAGGCTCGAAGGAGCCAAAACCTACTAATGTGACCTTATCGCCAGTCGATACTGCTTCCATAACCACTTCTAAAGCGGCAGAGAGTACAGTGTCAGCTACTTTTTTGGTAACAGCAGCCTTATCAGCAACCTGATCGACTAATTCGCCCTTATTCATTGATTGTCTCCTTTGGTTTCAAGAGAAGTTGGTGATGCTTTTCTATGATTAATCTGGGTGTATGGCAGAAAGAACAGATTTTTTTTTCTATTCGATCTCTCAGACCTTGACTGAATCAGATTTGCACTGACTTATTCTAATAGGAGAAAGGTAATTTTGGAATAGGCAAATCTTTAAATTATGTTGATTTTTACACTTTCTTTATTATTTTTCGTTGTTTTTTTCCTGGGAGGCTGTCTAAAAAGAGTCGATCGATCACCAAATCTATATCTCTATAAGTAATTATACTTATATGAAATAGCCTGACTGTAACCTAAGGCCACCAAAGATTACAGACATTACAAACAGTTTACTCCGCAGATTTTATGATTGATCATCTGTAATTTTATCTAGAAACTCGAAAAAAATTCCGATCATTTAGTCTCGATCGATCAGGGTGCTAGAGGGTAAAATCAAGCCTTCAGCCCGCGCCAGCTCGTCGATTGCGCTTTCTAATCGGGATAGAGCCGCTGGCGAATACTCCACTAAATTAGAGTACTTCATGAAAGTCTCTACCCCTAAGCCGCTGCTAAAGCGAGCCGCTCCACTGGTGGGTAAAGTTGCCACCGGACCAACCAAATAACTGCTCGGTGGAGTCTGCCCCCCCAAAAAAATTGTCCCCGCCCGATCGAACCGGCCAGAAATCTCCCAAGGATCGTTCACCCACAGTAAAAGTTGGGCAGGGGCAAAGCGATTACTCAGCTCGATCGCTTGCTCCATCTTCTCGGCCACAATAATCAGACCACAGTGGGCGATCGCCTTCTCTATTAATAGAGCATGGGAATGATTAGCTAGCCGATCGGCAATCTCTAGCTGCACATGCTCAGCTAACTCTCGATCGGTAGTGATTAAAATTGCGGCAGCCAGCACATCCCGCTCGGCCTGAGCTAACAGATCAGCAGCAATGAGCGTAGGAACTGCCTGATCATCGGCCACTATTAACAGTTCTGGGGCACCAGCAAAACCATCAATGCCCACAGTATCGGCGACTAACTGCTTAGCCAGGTTTACATAAGCATTGCCTGGACCCACAATTAAATCTACTTGGGGCACGGTGGCCGTGCCATAGGCAAAAGCTGCGATCGCCTGTGCTCCACCCATCCGATAAATTTCTTGAATTCCTACTATCTGAGCCGCCACCAACACTGCCGGAGGAATTGACCCATCAGCATTAGGCGGCGTAGCCAGCACCAAGCGCGGCACTCCAGCTACCCTGGCGGGAATAGCATTCATCAACACGGTGCTGGGGTAGCCCATGCGCCCCCGAGGAATGTATAGACCGGCACAGCTCACTGGCCGATATTGACGACCGAGAGTGCTGCCTTGGGGAGTGAAATGCACCCAAGACTTGGGTAAATGTAAATTATGAAAAGCGGTGATTTGTTCAGCAGCGGCCTGCATGGCTTGCAGCAAAGCTGGTTCCACCTGTTGATAAGCGACATCTAACTCCGTCCCATCCACCCGCAGCCGATCGAGGGTCAGATAAGGACAGTCGTACTCAATGGTGTATTGCAGCAGAGCGCTGTCTCCATGACGACGCACAGTTTGGACAATTTCTCTGACCGTGGCTTCGCGATGGATGGACTGATCATCTTGGTGGCGAGAGCGGATGCGGTCCAACTCTTGCTGGGCTTCAGCCAGTTGGTGAATGATGCGCACCATGGGTTTGGTAGCCAAACGAGGAACTATGAGTCTAGCTTAACGCGATTTTCTCTTGGCCGGAATTTCTGATCAAGGATTATTACCTAGCATATAGTAAATCTGAATGTTTTTTGTAGGGTGAAGTAAAGCAAGAACAGCAAGAAAAATGGGCACTGTAGAGTAGTACAATCGGGCATTGGCTTAATTCCCTAAAAATTCAGGTATGACTACCGTACAGACGACCCAGCTATCTAGCACTGAACTCAGTTCTGTCATTCAGGCTTTTGCACATGAAGGTGCCAGCGTGCGCGCTTCATTACGATCTCTGCTGCAAAATAAAGAAACTATTGCGGCGGCTTTATTGCTATCTCTATCTTTTTTGAAGGGACAAGCTCTAGATCGAGTCACCATCGAAGAACTCTCCCGGATAGAGCCAGCACAGTTTAACCAAAATTTAATCGATTTTCAGATTCGCTGCTCGATCGCCGATGGCGCAAGCGGAGCGATCGATGGTGGGGCAATGACTATGGGGGTGGCAGTGCTGCAAGAGCGCAACAGCCAAGAGGTCTGCCAATTATTGAATCGGTTACTGGTCTATAAAGATTTTGGTCTGAATCGACTCTGTATTCTGCGATCGGCAGAGTTAATTGAAGACACCCCAGAAATCCAGAACTATTTACCTCGACTACTTTCACCAGAAATTGGCGGCAGCTTTGTCGATTTACAGGCCGGGGCAATTACCACGCTGTTAACAGTACTCTATGTTTTCCGAGGTCGGCGCAAATATCTGATCAACGTCCCGCACATCGTTCATTACTTAGAACAAGAAAACACGCTCCGCCGGAACCCCATCTTGCGAGACTTGATGGTAACGGCGCAAATGTAGGTTCGGCTTCGCTCACCTACCTAATCTATATTGATCGTCCAATTGTGATTCATTTGGCTGATTGACCTACAACAGTTTTGCCTAAACTCTTTCCGTCTGCCTAAGCAAAAATCCAGTTGGGTGGGTGAGCGGAGCCGAACCCCACCCAACGGCAGCCATGCTCATTTCTCAGTAGTTGGTGGCATTCCAGCAAATTGATAAATCTTGATCACGGTGTCTTCGTAGTATATTTTGCTGTCTGGATGATTTTTAGCATAAGTTTCGCAGAGATTCATGGCTGAGGCTTGAAGCTTGCTGCGTCCGATGCTCGATCGATAGTTGTTATACATCGGGTCGTTCAAAGTAGAGTAGGGCACATCGTCAAACTCTTTGTCACTGCTGAAAGGTTTTTTCTCGACCATCACAAAAATATTGCTGGTTTTAAACGGGAGCTGAAAATCTGGAGACTCGGCTGGCGCTTGATACTGCTGCACAAACTTAGCCAAATCTTCGTACCAGCCCTGCTGAAAGCTTTGAGACAACTGCTCATTAGGAGCCACCATTGTCCAGTTTTTATAAGGGAACCGCCGGGAAATTTCTAGGGTCTTGCGGGCAGAGGCTTCGTATTCTAAGCGCTCGATCGCCACATCGGTTGGCCAGCCAAAGTTTAAGGCCATACCTAAGATAATTGCCAGCATCGTCACTGCTGTCCAGTTGCCTAACAAGCCTTTTAAGATGCTCTCGATAAGTAAGAACAAGATGCTAAGTGACAAACTAAGGGCGATCGGCAAGGTGCGCAAAAACACCGGGTCAATCATCAACTGCTGATTGGGCAAGGCCACCAAAAAAGCCGCACTTAGCCAAGTAATCGCAATGGCCAACAAGGCCACTGGCCGCCCAATAATCAGGCCAATACCACCAACTAATAGCAGCAGCATTAAAGGTGGAGCCGTTATTAGCAGCATAACAAGGCAGCAAGTGCCGCTGAGTAAACCATCAAAGCGACGAGCTGGCCGACCAATTTGGATCGCGGCGGTTAAGCCCAAAATCAAAAAGATTACTCCTAACTCCAGTTCCCCCGGATTCCACTGCCTGATCCAGCCCTGATTAAGGCTTTGGATGATATTTACCAGCCAAGCCTGGGTGCGTTCTGAGCGATCGGGGGCAATCTTACCCGACCAAGTAAATAAATAAACTCCTAACCCCAGCATTCCCACGGTGCTAGTAGCAAGGCTATCAGTGAGCTTCCAAATGCCATAACCCAAGGCGGCTACCAGCCAACAGCCCACGATCGCCAGCGTGAAGTGCTGAGTGTGGATCGGATTGGTGCTACTCAGTAAACTAATTACAGCCGTTAAGGCCGCTAGTACCGGCACCCGTCCCTGAATTGTGACAGTAGACCCATCGAACATAGAAGTGTCGCGGGACAAGATCTGCTGGGTGATCAGGAGCTGGTTATAACTTTCTGGAGTAGTAAACCGCAGCTCACTTAAAGGATGCTGAAACCGGCCATACCAGCTCAAGATCAGCACCAAACACATTACTACTAAACAAATTGCCTGAGCCGAGTCTTTGATCTGAAGACCAGCCCGTAACTTAGCAAGTTGGTAGCCAATAAACCGGACTGCTGGGCGAATAGCCACCCCCCGATCGAGTAAATCGATGGTGGCTGCGAGGAATTTTTGCTTGATCTGGTTAATTTTGCGAGTGGGATGTCGATCGCTGCCAAAGACCCAAATAGCCAATAGACTGATTAAAATGGTCAGGGTGGCTGTCAGCCAAGTGAGTAAACCTAACTTCGCCCAAACCAAAGCACCCAGGCTGGTCAGAGTAATCATCCGACTGAAGCCATGGGCTAATCGATCGAGCGGGCAAGGGCTTTTTCGTTCGTGTAGCGTCGGCTTTGCCGCATCGCCCAACAGTATGCTGGGCAAAAAGACAAAAATTCCACTGACGATCACCATCATCCAAATGGCCGTCAGTAAATCGATAAACAAAGTAGGATTCTTAAACACGTTAGGCTGCCAATCCAAATCTGAAGTGCAAAATGGGGCAAAAAAAGCTGGCTGAAACTTAAGTTC
This sequence comes from Synechococcales cyanobacterium, assembly GCA_043721015.1. Lineage (GTDB taxonomy): Bacteria > Cyanobacteriota > Cyanobacteriia > Cyanobacteriales > Chamaesiphonaceae > JAAFHZ01. The sequence goes on from JAYSRP010000197.1 coordinate 7,435, forward strand.
TGTATTAGTATATCCCTACCCTTCACCCTACTCTTTATGGAGCCAAGATCACGGTTTACACACGCCCTCTCGCCAACCTCATAGAGAAGCTTCAGCGCTTACCGGGAATAGGTCCCAAGTCGGCTCAACGACTAGCGCTGTACTTGCTCAAACGCCCAGAAGAAGAAATTGCCGCCCTTGCTCAAGCTCTGTTACAAGCCAAGCAGCAGGTCGGGCTTTGCCAGAGCTGTTTTCACCTGTCGGCAGAACCGCTCTGTAATATTTGTCGGCATCCCCAGCGAGATAGTCTGACCCTGTGTGTGGTGGCCGATTCTCGGGACGTGATCGCCCTCGAAAAAACCCGCGAATACATCGGAAAGTATCATGTTTTGGGCGGCACAATTTCGCCCATGGATGGCATTGGCCCCGAGCAACTCAATATCCAATCGTTGGTGACAAGGGTGGGAGCGCAGCAAATCACCGAAGTAATTATTGCCATTAGCCCCACGATCGAGGGCGAAACCACCACCCTATATTTGGGTAGACTGCTCAAACCCCTCACCAAAGTCACCCGCATTGCTTTTGGCTTGCCGATGGGCGGAGATTTAGAATATGCCGACGAAGTCACTTTGGCCAGAGCCTTAGAGGGTCGCCGGGAGTTTGATTAAATCTGGTCTAGACCAGCTTTTTCTTGATCAACAGTACCAACTGAGCCAACTGTTTCTTCAAGGTATCAATTTCGCCACTCATGTCTTGGATCTGCAATTGCAGGTCTTCGATCTCGTTGTTGCTGGCCTTGCGGAATTGATGAAGCTGATTCATCCATTCTTGGGCGCTGAGAGTAGTGGCGTTTTCCATTTCCAACATCCGCTCTTGGAGAGCTTCAATTTCGGAAGTAGCCGCGTATTCGATCGGCACCACATTAGCTGCAACTAATGCTTGGGGGCGAACTTTCTTGGCCTTGGCCATGGCATCTTTAATTGCCTGTGCCAAACTAGCTTTGTCGAAAGGCTTTTCGACAAACTCAAAATATTCAAAGGGTTCCGCAATTTTGTTGGTTACTTCTTCCCGCCGACCAGACATCAAAACCAAGGGGATTTTCTGTAGTTCGGGATGAGACTGAATTTGTTGGAAAACTTCCCAACCGCTCATCTTGGGTAGAATGAAGTCCAGCATAATCAGGCTGGGATGCAGCTCTTTGACTAGGTTGATGCCTTCAACCCCGTCTTTAGCTTCGATTACTTCAAAGTCGCCTTCTGGCAACATGTCCTTGACGGTTTTGCGGATCACCCGACTATCGTCAATTACTAAAATTTTGCTATTCGCCACGACTTACTCCTTCAGTGTTTGGTGGTAGTTAAGGGTGTAATCCTACTCGTCAGTACTTACTTCGCACGTCTATGATGAGTATCAGTGAAATTTACTCACAACCTAAAAAATCTATAATTTCAGTTAGATTTCATACTGTGTTGTGATATTTATCACCTATCTTAATCTGAATTTGACACTCGCTTTTATGGAAACAACTGATCGACAAGCCCCTAGCTCAACTTGGCAATCGCAGGTGCGATCCCTACCGCCCTGGTTACGAGGCTCGATCGGCAGTGCCAGTGAAATTTCGACGGTGCAACAAATCATTAAACAGCGCCAGATTCATACCATTTGCGAAGAAGGCCGCTGCCCAAATCGGGGAGAATGCTATAGCCAGAAAACGGCGACTTTTTTGCTAATGGGGCCAACCTGTACCCGAAGCTGCGGTTTTTGTCAGGTAGATAAAGGCCATGCGCCCATGGAGCTAGATCCGCAAGAACCAGTGAAGGTTGCCGAAGCTGTAGCATTACTAGGATTGCGTTATGTAGTACTAACAGCAGTAGCCCGTGATGATCTGGCTGATGGTGGTGCTGGTTGGTTTGTGGCTACAATGCAGGCCATTCGAGCTGTAGACTCCCAAATTCAGATCGAGGTGCTAACTCCAGATTTTTGGAGTGGCCAAGATGCGGTGGCTCAGCAGCGCCAGCGGGTGGCAATGATTACCGAAATCTCTCCAGCCTGCTATAACCACAATGTAGAAACTGTGCCCCGTCTACAAGAAAAAGTGCGCCGGGGGGCAAAGTTCGATCGATCTCTGGACGTGCTGCGCTATGTCAAAGAAATTAATCCCCAGATCCCTACAAAGTCTGGTTTAATGCTGGGTCACGGCGAAACCACCGATGAGATTTTAGCCACCTTGACTGCGCTCCAAGAAATTGGCTGCGATCGAGTCACCCTCGGCCAATATATGCAGCCTTCTTTGGCTCATTTACCAGTGGTGAAATATTGGACTCCCGAGGAGTTTACCGAACTCGGCAAGATGGCTCAGAATATGGGCTTCAGCCATGTACGGTCGGCTCCTTTGGTGCGCAGCTCTTACCATGCGGGCGACCCAGCATAAAAAAATCCACATAGAGCAAGGGGCTGCCTAAATTAGACAGCCCCTTGCTTAAAACACCTTAACGAAAACTATTCAAAGACTTTATTCTGCATTGCCAAAAGGGTTTTCCCCAATGTGCAAGCTCTTTTTGCTACTTTTCAAATCTTGCCACAGGGTCTCAATCCTGCGATAAGAGTCTTCTGGCGACAGTTTACCCGCTGTTTCTAAGCTGGAAATATAACCAACCTTCTGTGCGAATTCTTGAAGATTGGCGTTGAATACCAAGTTCTGTGGCTGCACTGTGCCGAAGTAACGATTACGATGATGGATAAAATCGGAACGATTAATCATAATTCACCCCCCTGTGTGACTCTGTTGGTCATATAGATGGAAAATTTTGGTTAAGTCCTGTGGTGGGGGAAATTTCCCTTTTCTCAGTTACTCGAATAAGACATTTACGATTGCCTTAACCTTTATTTAATTCAAGCTTAACCTATATTCGATGAAAGCGCAAGGTTTAAAAGGTGTTCCTTGTCAACCAATTTATTAATTAGTGCTTAATAAAAATAACGCGACGGGACTAGGAGCCACATCCGAAATTATACTGATGTATTCTTGACAGGGTTTAGCTCTGGGTAATTCTACGGCTATTTCTCTAGCAATCCGCTAATCATCGACATCACAGTGAGTGGCGCTGTAATTGTTCGTAGTATTCTGTCACCTAAAGATATCGGCTGCCAGCCTAGCTCGATCGACTGCTGTAACTCTCGATCTGTCCAGCCGCCTTCTGGACCAATGGCGATCGAAATGGACTCTTTCAGATCCAAGCAGCTCATTAAGTGTTGTAAATCACCTCGCGCTGCACAGATCTTGCGCTGTCCAGTAATCTGAACCATCGCTGTTTTCCAGGATTGGACTGGATGGATGGTGGGGACAATTAATCTTTCTGATTGCTCGGTGGCTTCTTTGGCAATTTCGATCCAGCGTCGCCGTTTTTGCTCACTGGGCTGCACAATAGTTCGATCGCTGGTCACTGGATAGATTTCCCGCACTCCCAGCTCGGTGCAGGCACGCACCACGTCATCTAAACCTATTTTGGGCACCGCCACAATTAAACTTACTGCCACCGGCAATTCAATACCAGCAGGAACAGATTGTTCCAAGACCAAGCCATAATCAGCGTTGAGTTCCACCAAATACAGAGTGCCAACCCCATCGATCGCCTGAAATTTAGCCCCGGTTGGCAAGCGCATCACCCGCTGCAAGTAGTGCAGTTGGGGCGCAGTTAGCACTATTTGGTTTCCTTGAAGCTGTTGTGGATCGATCGTGATTCGTTGCAAAATGCTATCCCTGACTACCAAGTGATTCCATTGCCCAGTCTGGGCGCAAATTACTGGCTCCTCGCAAATAAGGGTGTTCGATCGGCTGCTCTACTGGCAAATTAGCATGGATCAAAAAACGAATGCACTGGGGCAGGCTCCCTGCTACATACATCTGCTGCACATCCATTAAAGCCACACCATCCCAATGGGGACGCTGGCGGGCAATCTGAGCCGGAAAAATGGCATCTAGGTCACGAGTGGCAGTAAACAGCACGCTAATGATGTTTTGGGGGTCAAGTTGATTGCGGGCTTCTAACTCGATCAGAAGTTCCAACACAGCATCGGTAATTGCTGCTACTGAATTTTCTTGAGCAGTTGTTGCTCCTCGAATTGCCCGCACTCGCCACTCTGCACCCATGTTTCCTCTAATTAAAGTTTTAAGATATGTTTTCTTTAGGGTCGATACAGCCATAAAGGTAGGCCGCTACTGGCCACCTCAAACTGCATCCAATCCACTGCTGTACCGATTCCCAAAGACTGCATTTGTCTTTGCAGTAAGCGAGTTAAGAGCGGTTTACGCTCCTCAATATTACAGCACTTGGTTTTCTCTGGGTCGAGACCAGCTAGCTGAGCAGCCCAGCGACGGGCATCTTCTTCGCTGCCCAGTCGATCGACCATTCCTAAAGCCAATGACTGCTCACCAGTGAAAATCCTACCATCGGCGAAGGTTTTTACTTGATCAATTTCGATCTTTCTCGAATCGGCGACTATTTGAATAAATTGGGCATAACTGGAGTCAATTAAGCTTTGCAGAATTTCTTGTTCGGGGGGAGTCAGCTCTCGATCGAAAGACAAGATATCTTTATACGCCCCTGATTTGATGGTCTGAAAAGATACTCCGACTTTATCTAAGAGCTTCTCTAGGTTATTGCCCCGCAAAATTACCCCAATACTGCCGGTGACAGTTCCTGGATTACTGACGATGTGTGGTGCGCCCATGCCAATAAATACGCCGCCCGAAGCCGAGATATTGCCATAGCTGGCCACAATTTTGACTTTTTCTTGTAGGCGCACCAATGCGGAGTAAATTTCGTAAGAATCGCCCACGGTACCGCCGGGACTGTCGATCCGCAATAATAAAGCCGGGAATTTCTTTTCTTCTACGGTTTTGAGGGCTGCCAGTACGGCTTTGCGGGTGCCACTCCCGATCGCCCCAGATATTTCGATGCGGGCAATTTGCTTACTGGTATTGGGTTTAAACGGCCAAATGGTCATGGAACAGCTCTCATTAAAGTGAAAAAATATATACAATCTGAACAGCGCTTATTTCCAAGATACATGCAGAGTTCCAAGTCTTCACCTCTTATCACCATCCTGCTCACAATCTGTCCGTTTTTCCTATGGGGAACTGCGATGGTAGCCATGAAAGGCGCAGTTCCTCACACTACTCCCTATTTTTTAGCGGGCTTTCGGTTATTACCAGCGGGCATGTTGATTTTGCTGGCCACTTTTTATTGGAAATTACCTCAGCCCAGTACTTGGAGAGCCTGGGGCTGGATTACGCTGTTTGGTTTGGTAGATGGCACTTTGTTTCAGGGGTTTTTGACCAATGGCTTAATGCGGACTAAAGCCGGTTTGGGTTCGGTGATGATTGACTCCCAGCCTTTGGCGGTGGCTTTGCTATCAGCTTGGTTGTTTAAGGAGTCGATCGGGCTGTGGGGCAGCATTGGGCTATTTTTAGGGATTTTGGGCATTAGCTGTATTGGTATCCCAGAGGAGCTATGGCTGACACTGTTTGACCCTAAGCAGTCTTGGGAGTGGTCTAAACTTTTTGTCCATGGGGAATGGCTGATGCTGTTAGCGGCGCTCTCGATGGCAGTGGGCACCATTATGATCCGCTACGTGACCAGAGAGGCTGACCCGGTGGTAGCCACTGGCTGGCATATGATCATTGGTTCGTTGCCGCTATTTGTGGTTTCGGCATTAACCGAGAGTAATCCTTGGCAGCAGCTCACTTTGTTGGATTGGTCGGCCTTGACCTATGCCACGGTATTTGGGAGTGCTTTAGCCTATGGACTGTTTTTTTACTTTGCTTCTAAAGGCAATCTGACCAGCCTAAGCGCTCTGACTTTTTTGACCCCGATTTTTGCTTTGATTTTTGGGGGCTTGTTTTTAAATGAAACTTTGACTCTGCTGCAATTTGGCGGGGTGGCAGTTACGCTAGTCAGCGTTTTGGCGATCAATCAGCGGGAGGCGATCGATAGACTTTTCAATAATTCTAATGAAGGAGAGATTCCAAGTTCTGTAATGGCTCCAGAGCCGATCGCTGAGGTTATAAGCAAAGAAACCACTGTGATGCTGGAATCACCTGAGGCTTAGAATTTTTTGTAGGGTGGGCACTGCCCACGATATAGGTTTCAGCTTTCTACAGTATCTCGAACAGCTTCGTAAATTCGGGTAGCAATTTAAGCCGGGACACCTTGAGTACCCCTCACCCCAGCCCTCTCCCACAAGGGGAGAGGGAGCAAGAGACTTCGCTTTGTGCTCCGGCT
>JAYSRP010000198.1:0-13674 GCA_043721015.1 Synechococcales cyanobacterium
AACAAGCCGATGGCTCTGATCTTAAAATTACTGTAAGCAACTTCCCGATCGAATTAGTTGATGCCCTGGAATCGGACAATATCACCATCAGCGCTCAGCTAACCAATGGCCGCATTCAAGTCCAAACCGCAACGCTGTCTTCGAGAATAGAGGCACCTGCTGGGATTTCAAAACCAGTACTGAATCTTGACGCTAAACAGTTCGATCGACGCACCTCCGAACTAACCGAAATTGCCCAAGCGGCATTAATTCAAGAAACCGGCCAAGCCGATTGGCAGTTGTCTCAGCTCACCGTGCGCGATCGGCGTTGGGAATGGTTGGCCACCAACGAAACCATCACCACTCGGGTAATGGTCAACGCTAGCACTAAAGAAGCAGAGGTGGCTTATCAGCAAATTATCCCAAATTTACCTTTAGCCAGTGAACAACAAGAACGACTCCATGTCACCCCACTCGGCGCTGCTCGCAGCATTGGCGCTTCTTGTTTTCGAGTCGAAATTGGTCCTTACGAAGTAATTTTAGACGCTGGCACTCGCCCTAAGGGCAGTCAGCCCTTACCAGAATTTGAGCTGATCAAAAACCCCAATTTAATCCTGATCACTCACGCTCTCCAAGACCATATTGGCGCTCTGCCGGTTTTTCATCGCCGCTTTGGGGCAACTCCGATGATTTGTAGCTATGGCACCAAAGAAATCGCCGAAGTAATGCTGACCGATTGTTTGAAGGTACAAGAACTCAACGAAGATTTTGAGTCGCTATTTGATGAAAGCGATCTTTATGCCACTTTGTTTCATTTACAAACCCAAAAAACTTTAGAAGATTTTTATCCGTTGCCAGGGTTAAAAGTGCGTTTTATCCCTGCTGGCCATATCGTCGGTGCCGTTTGTATTTATTTGGAATACGGCGATCGATCACTGCTCTATACCGGTGATTACAATACTACTTCTAGTCGCACCACCGATGGTTTGCAGCTAGCTGACCTGCCTCAAGCCGAGATGCTGATTACCGAGTCTACCTATGGTAGCGATGTGCATCCATCGCGCCGCAGTCAGGAAGGTGAATTGCTACAGGCGATCGCTGAAATAGTCCAAGCGGGCGGTAACGTGCTAATTCCAGCCTTTGCTCTGGGGCGTGCCCAAGAAATCATCCTAGCTATTCGCACCAGCGCTTTATTTCATAGCCTCAAAATCCCGGTATATGTAGATGGCTTAGTTCGTCCTGTCACCAATGTCTTTCAAGATAATTTGAATTTGCTACCCAAAGCAGTGGCTAATTTTGCTAAAACCGGCAGAAAAGATCCGTTCTTTGATGCCAGTGCTACGCCCCCAGTTATTTGTATCGATAATCCTCGGGAGCGACCATTAGCCATGGCCAAACCTTCAGTAATTATCGCCAGCTCGGGGATGATGTCTGGGGGTGCCAGCGTGTACTATGGCAAGATTTTGTTGGAGCGGGAAAATGCGGCTGTGTTTATTTCGGGCTACACCGATGAGGAATCTCCAGGGCGACTATTGCAGGGCTTGGAGCCGGGGACAGAGATTGAGTTAGATGGTACAAAGTTGACGGTGCGCTGTCAGGTGCGCAAGTTTAATTTGTCTGCCCATGCCGATCGGGTGGGTTTAACTCAAGTAATTCATCGGGTGGCACCTAAGCATTTGATTTTGGTGCATGGCTCGCCCTATGCCCTGCGTCAGCTATCCAACGCCGGTGATTTGCGCGATCGCTATTGGATTCATATTCCAAAGCTGGGAGACACCATTTCTTTTGGAGTGCCGCCAGAGCATTTATCGATGCAGCAGTTAGCTCGGGTCGATGCGGTGCAAGAATTTGAGGTGGAAGTAGAAGCCGAATATGATGGCATGTGGCTACGGGTGCCCGAGCCAGTTTTGGCTGATCCTCGTTGGCAAAGATTAACTACTACTGGTACTTTGCAAGCTCAATGGAGCAAAAAAGGGGTCTTGGAGCTACGGGCAGCTAGTGTCGTGACCCATGACATTGATCCAGCGATCATTGCCGAAACCGATTGCTGTGCCGCTTGTCTGTCTTTTAATGGCTCTACTTGCCGAGAAACTAATAGTCCGCTATACGGCAAAAATGTTGATCCACTAGGGAAATGCCAAGAATTTCAACGACAGGTGAGTACAGTATCTCTAACAAATGAAAGTCAATCGCTAGTAAATGACGAAGAAACTGATTGACAATTTTTCTGAAATTTTTTGCAGTTTCAGACATTAGCTGCTTTTTATTAGTATACACTTGTGATCTGGATCACAGGTGTATTCTGATCGTTCAATCCGCCATCCGTTAAGTTCGATGGCGGTGAGTTTTTGCAAACGTTAGGATTGCTTTTCGATCGCTTTTAAATGAATATGCTTATATCCAATTTTAATTTCAAACTCATCCCCAGGAGACAGGTTTAATGCCTTAGTGTAGGCAGCCCCAATCAAGATCTGTCCGTTTTGGTGAACTGTAGCTCGATAGCTGGCTTCACGACCTCGGCGATCGACTTTAGAATCTTCATTCACATTGATGCCAGTAGATTGCAACACCGCATCGTAAAACTTGGTCAGATTCACTTTGACCTTGCCAGATTTGTCTATGGAATAATATCCACATCCTTTGGCAGTTTCACTTTTGGGTAGGTCCGACAACTCCTTGAGTTTCAATTTCAAGGCTTTTCCGGTAAGGGGGATAATTTTTTCTGTGGATGAGGTTTCTTTTGATTTGGTTTTTGAAACTTTTTCTACTGCCGCTGTATTTCTTGCCATTGTTAGTGTTTAGGAACTTTAATTTTCAAATTGTATAATATTTGTGGTGTTAACTTTCAAGCCTACAGAATTTTTTTTAGTAAAAGTGCTACTCAGCTAAGTTGACAGCTAGATAAGAATCTATAATCCAATAGCAAGCCCCTGAGTTAGCAGATCTAATTCTACAGAGAAGTTTGACTTTTAAACGATTAAGGATGATCAACCATCCAATGCAAGATACCAAGAATCCGATCGATCGGGGTCAAGACATACTCGGTCACATCAATATTCAGCTCTTGGCCAGTTAAATTCAAAAATTGCCACTGAGTCCCGGTGGTTACTGTACCGTAAATATGTTCAATATCTTCCTTGGCTTCAGCATTAAACCTTTGTGCTGCAACCATTTCAGCGGCACATTGACCCAAGCCTGCATTCAAATCTCCTTTTTTGGCTTCGATTACAACAATTACTGGAGCTTTGATCAATATTTCTTTGCTGGCTGCTGTGGATAGCTCTGTTTCCAATACAGATGATCGAGTCAACAAAAAGTCACAAATCCCATTTAGTCCTTCTTCTGGTGCCACGGTAAAATCTGTGCCAGAAAATAGACCAAGATGAGGAGCCAAAGACTTTCGCAACTCAAAAAGTATCGGGGCGATGATAAATTCCGATCGAGCTTTCTCTGTACCCAAAGTCGTTGCCAACTCTACCGATTCTTGCAAAAGTTCACTTAACCAAGCACTAGGAACAACCTGTGATGCTGATTGACAAAAACGACTGGTCGTTACATTTAGGCCAAAACTCTTCTGGGCTTCTTTGAGCGTAAAGCTGCTGTATGGCATGATTACTCCAGGTGCAACTAAGATATTCCCGAAATTAAGTATCCACAGCGATGTTCACCATCATTAATCCAGTGGGTGCGCTCTACCTGACAATCAGATAACACTGTTTCAAACATTTCTAGCTCGTGGCCACAAACTGTGGGGAAAGAATTAGCGACCTGGGCGATCGCGCAATTGTGTTCAGTAAGAACAAATTTAGTGCCATCGATCGAATGAAACTCCGCCATATAACCTTCCTGGCGGCGTAGCTCTACTAGCTTGGCTACTCGATCGGGCAAACTGCCATTACCTAACTGCGCCCGATACTCTAAAGATTTACGCTGCCAATGCTGCGCTAAAATAGCGCTGGCCTGATCGTAGCCCAAATTATTTACCAAGGTATCTAAAAACGAAATCACAAACTGGTCGTACTGGTTAGGAAACTGTTCGCGGCCTTTAGGACTGAGCTGATAGATATACTGCGGCCTGCCCATGCCACCAGCCACTGACTGAAACACGACCAAACCTTCAGCTTGCAGATCCTTCAAATGGCGACGAGTGGCTTGAGGACTGATGGCTAGCTCTTTAGCCAAGTCTTGGGCGGTGGATTGCCCTTGCTTAAGCAAATACAGCAGCATGTCTTGCTTCGTGGAGTTTTCTGTGCTCATAAAATTCACGATTTTTTCACTTCAACAACTCTCCAGTTGCTTTAGTATAGCTTAATATTCTCCCAAGATTTGGACTCATTTTGTATTAGATATGCTGGAGCGATCGACCGAATTTGTGCTACTTTGTCAGAGCCTCTAACCTCGTGTTTACTAACATCTCTTGAAAAAAACTATCTAAAGAAACCCCCATCGCTTCCATCATTGCTGATAATACACTGGTTTTAGCAAAAGAACAGTATAGCCCTGCTTCCAAAAACCAGGGTTCTCCCTGTGGATCTATCCGAAAATCGAACAAGCTATAGTGGCGACAGCCTAAAGCAACATGGCATTTTCTGGCCATTGCCCACACTTTTTCAGTAATTGGATCACTAGGATCAACAATCCAAGATTTAGTGCTGTCTTTGGCCGCGAAGTCTAAATTGCCATCGGTATTTTGCTTTAACTTATCAGCATAGCTGCGAATTGGTCGAATAGTGGCATCTAGAGCATATTCCTCTAGCGGCAAGCAAACCAACTGTCCATTTCGCACAATAATTCCACAGCGTACTTCTCGACCTAGCTCAATAAATTTCTCTACTAATATTTCATTGGTATAGCTCAGAGCTTTTTCTAGAGCTACATCTAAGTCTGCGATATCTTTCACGAAAGTAATTCCCAGAGAATTATCGGTATTTAAAGGCTTAACTACGATCGGTAGTTCTAACGTAGGTTTTTTTCCTGCTTGTAAAATTTCTCCAGCAGGTATTGGCACCCCCGCAGCAGCAACGATCGATCGAGCTTTAACTTTATTGGCTACCAGCGCCATCAGCTCGGCCACATTTCCCACGTAGGAGATCTGGAGTAAATCAAACAGGGCACGATATTGAGTCATGCCTGGAATGCAAAACATTTGAGGTATCACCACATCAATTTGCAAGTCGAGCAGTATTTGAATAGCAGCAGCAATAGACTTTTTGGGGGCAGTGGCGACCGACTCTAGAGCCAATGAATCTGGGAAACACCACTGCCTGTCTGGCGAAACGTATGCGATGTAAAACTCATATCGATCGGAATTAGCCGTATTCACCAAACAATCTTGGGCATAGAGCCGCGATAAATCACAGTAGAAATCGCTCTCTGCTGACCCAACCAAATGCAGAACTTTCAATGGTTTCATGATTAATCTCCACCTACTTCTACCAGCTTGCCAATATTGAAGTCAATCCGAATCCATTCCTTCGGTTGCCGCAAATTGCCCCACAGCAGCAGCGGAATTTGCCAGTGATGCACTAGTAAAAATGGCAGCGGATCAGCTAAATCAAAAATGGCATCTTTGCCCTGAGCAATAATTTGTAGGCGCTCCCAGGTTTGAGCGGGCGACCACAGGTGTGTTAGTAAGCGCCAAATTTCATGATAAATCCAGTATGTCGGACGACTAGCTGCCAGAGGTTGCACTGTCTGAGGAATTGCTTTTGAGTCTAGATAGGCTACAGCTACATCGGGATTATCATAGAACATCGTGATAGCTGAATGAGTACGGGGGTTGCATTCGATCGCGTAAATTTGGCCATCATCATCTGCTCGGATAAAATCCAAAGAAATTTGGCCGGTCAGACTTAAACTACTCGCAAACCGTCGAATCCAGCTCTCAATTTCTGGTTGATCAACGTGTTCATAATTTACCTGGAACGCCGAAGATTCACAGCAGCAGTGTAATTGTAAATGACCATCCCGAACTGTACTGTGAGTGCAGTATTCTTGTCCTGGGATATATTCTTGCATCACCCAGGGCTTACTGGACGAAATTGGTAAAGATCTAACAAAAGCCGCAGTTTGGGCTGGGGTTTCACAGGGCAGTTTAGTCAGATCCAGCCGTCGAATTGAGTCGTAGGGAATACTTTTGAGAATGTACTTACGCTGAACCCCAGTAAAATCGAAGTCAATTACCTGCTGTGGATCAGTGATTTTGTAAGATTTTGGTGCCCTTAGTCCCAAAGTTTGGGCAATGGTGGCAAATTCATACTTATCATCTAGACGTTGCAGGGTATCAACATCTACGTGCATAACAGCGCAATGGGCATTTAAGACTTTCTGGACTGCGGCATCGTAGTAGCTAGCGATCGGGCTACAGACTGGCACATAAACATCTACTTTTTCCTTTTGGACAATTTCTAATAAGGCTTGAGCATATTCCGCAGTTTGCGGATTAGGGACTGTGTAGAATCGATCGACAGCCCAAGAATAACGATGACCAGTCAGCCAATACTTATGAGTCTCTAACAAAATCACTCGATGACCAGCCCGATGGAATGATCGAGCTAATTGAAGCGCCTTAGTCATTTTCCCGCCGCTGATCAAAATGGTTTGCGGTGAATCTAAGCTGGGAATTTGAGACGGCCTCAAGATCATCACTCGGAGCAAAGCCCCTAAAGTTAGAGCTAGATTAAAAGGCAGCGCCAACAGCAAAAGCATTAAAGTTGCAATAGTTCTGGCCTGAGAACTGATTAAATTAATTGGGGGTGTAGATATAGCCGTCATTAAACCCGCCTAATTAAGGTTAAACCATCTCTTAAGGGCAGCAGTACTTGCTCTACGCGCAGATCATTAACCACGGCCTGGTTAAACCTGGCGATTGCGATGCCATTTTCTGATGCTGTACCTGATAAATATGGTTGCCCCTGCATCAGCGTATTGTCAGCACAGATCAAGCCATCGGCGGCTAATAAAGAAGTGTCTAGCAGCAAATTTAGGTAATCAACATACCCGGCCTTATCAGCATCAATGAATACCAAATCAAACACTTCGCCCGCAGTAGCTAACTGCTGCATGGTTTCTAGTGCTGGTGCTACTCGTACTGATATCTTGTGCCCCACGGCAGAGTCAGCGAAGCATTGCTGGGCAAACTTTGCCGCATAAGGATCTACTTCACAGGCTACTACTTGGCCATTCTTCGGCAGCGCTTCAGCCATAGCTAAAGCCGAGTAGCCAGTGAACATTCCTACTTCTAAGACTCGGCGAGCTTTGGTCAAACGGACCAAAAACTTTAGCATTTGGCCTTCTACATGACCTGAAAGCATTTCTTGTTCTAGTGGGCGAACAGTAGCACCATCAGCAAAATGCCTTGTCCAATCTTCGGTTTGGGTGCGCTGCACCAGCTTGGCTAAATCTGGAGATTCAGGAGTGGTACAGCGGTCTAAGTAAGTATCCAAACCATTGGCTAGCTCGTAAGCTTGCAGCAGTTCGGCCTGAAAAATTGGGTCGAGAGCAGCAGCCTGTTGGGTGAGCTTCTCTAGCTTAGCCGCCAGGATACCGATCGGAGTAACTGGCCTCATAGCTATACCCTCGCCTCGGTTTTTTCTAGTACCAAATACATGTCTTGACCATCACCCTGGCGGGGGAATTTTTGACAGACCTCTCGGTGAACCACTAGCGCCTGATCTAGTTCGACGCGAGTTAAATCATTCATGAAAACGCAACTCCCAATCGGGTTTGGCGCTGCTGCTCGCTGTAAACCATCCCGAGTACGGCTGATAGAGGTGGTGGCTTTCCACAGCAATTCTGGGGTGAGATACTGGCTGTCGATCGCCAGCCCTAACCGACTCATTAAACCTAAGATGCGATCGCGGTCTAACTCCGAAATGTAGCCGCGCTGTTGAGCGATCGTTGCGGTGAAGGCCATATCAATGCTCACGCTGTGACCATGGAACATTGGGGGTTCTGGAGTTAGCTCTAAAGTTGGACTCCAGGTATGACCATAAGCGATTACCCGGTCTAGGTCTAATTCATGCAAGTTAGGTACTTCTAGCTTCAACATGGACTGAATAGCACTATAAGTAATGTGATGAGCCACTGCGCGTAACTCATCGGTGCCATTTACATGGCCAAAGTGGCTTTGAAGTAATGCTTCACCATGAGTTTCTAGCAGCTCAAAAATTTCTTTATTGCCTACTACTGCGATCTTAATTAGCTCGGCCATGCCATTACGAACTTGATCGATCGGCAAGGTTTGTAAAAAGGAGAAGTCTAAAATGACTTTTTGGGAGGCGTGGTAAGCACCTAGTCTATTTTTTAACTTGCCATGATTTACCGCTACTTTAATTGCCACACTGGCATCAATTAAGCCAATCAGGGTAGTAGGAACCCGAATATAATTAGTCCGGCGGCGATAGGTGGAGCAAGCAAAACCAGCTACATCGGTAGTCAATCCGCCGCCAACCACCAAGACCGGCTCTTTACGCACTAAGCCGAAATCAACAAAGGCATCAATAATTTTTTCTGCCGTTGCCAGAGTCTTAGCTGTTTCCTTGATAATTACTGGAAACACGGTTAGCTCAATATCGTAGTGCTGAAAATATTCTCGGATTTGTTTACTGTACAGTCCATATACTGCCTGGTCTACCACCATCAAACAGCGGCCAAACTGCCGATAGCTATCAGCAATTTCTGGATTTGAAACCTTAAAAGCACCTTCCACATAAAGTAGGCTGAAATCTATTCTCTCATACCCTTCAACATGGAAAGCACTATTTGTAGATGTTAACGTTGCTTGAATACCACTCATAAATTCTTGGTGTTGGTAAATGACTCTATTAAGGTGAAGCCTTACGTAGAGCTGTGCCTACAATCATGTAGGCACAGCTCAGCCAAAGGGATAATTAGTCGAAGTGAGTAAGCTTAATTACTTGAAAATCTTTACTCATGCTCACACTTCCACAAGGTAACGGATTTTTTTATTTTATTCAATAAAAATCCGGTTAAATCTTGAGGTTGGCTGATAAAGACTGCAATTTTGACTATTTTACGTTGAGATACGGGAAGCTTCAAAATCTGAAAATTCTTGCCAGTTCTTTGTTTAGCCATGAGTGATTTCTCAAAAAGCCCAGAAGGCTCGATCGAGCTTTGAGATATCTGCCTCATAATTTCTACGGCGGCTGAGAGCCGTTGAACTACTCCAAAACCATAAAGTAAGTCCTATTACAAGCAGCAAATATTAAGATATGTGAAAAAATGCGAAGATTTGTTACTGAGCAAGTCCGCAGAAAGCCCTGTTCAACTTTGACAACACACAGGTTGTTAAAGTAGACTATAATTCACTTTAGCAACGCCCTAGCTGCTTTAGTATAGATCAAGCCCATCCTCACCACTGCCGCCATGAGTTCTTCAGTTCAAAACGTCATTAACCAGCCCTACAAGTACGGTTTCGTCACCGATATCGAAGCTGATAAGATTCCCCGTGGTCTTACCGAAGACACTGTACGTTTGATTTCAGCTAAGAAAGAAGAACCAGAATTCATGCTGAACTTCCGGCTGCGGGCTTACAAGAAGTGGTTGACTATGACCGAGCCAACTTGGCCTCATGTAGAATACCCCCCGATCGATTACCAAAAAATCATTTACTATTCGGCTCCGAAGCAAGCAAAGAAAAAGCTGGGCAGCCTGGATGAAGTAGATCCCATCTTGTTAGAGACTTTTGAGAAGCTAGGGATATCCTTAAATGAGCAGAAGCGCTTAGCCAACGTAGCAGTAGATGCCGTGTTCGATAGCGTGTCGATCGCCACCACTTTCAAGGATAAACTAGCCAAAGTAGGCGTGGTTTTTTGCTCAATTTCTGAGGCTCTGCATGAGTATTCGCACATTATTGAGAAGTACCTAGGTAGCGTGGTGCCGATCGGGGATAACTATTTTGCAGCGTTGAACTCGGCAGTGTTCAGCGATGGCTCGTTTGTGTATATTCCCGAAGGCGTGAAGTGCCCGATGGACTTGTCTACGTATTTTAGGATTAACAGTGGGGACAGTGGTCAGTTTGAGCGGACGTTGATTATTGCTGAGAAGGGTGCCAGCGTTACTTATCTAGAAGGCTGTACTGCGCCTGCTTTTGATACCAATCAGCTCCACGCGGCAGTAGTGGAATTGGTGGCTTTAGATAATGCCGATATTAAGTACTCTACTGTACAGAACTGGTTTGCTGGTGATGAAAACGGCAAGGGCGGCATCTATAACTTCGTGACCAAGCGGGGGATTTGCCAAGGGGTGAATTCTAAGATTTCTTGGACTCAGGTAGAAACTGGTTCGGCGATTACTTGGAAGTATCCAAGCTGCGTGTTGATTGGCGATAACTCGGTGGGCGAATTTTACTCCGTGGCTTTGACTAACAATCTGCAACAGGCCGATACTGGCACCAAGATGATCCATGTGGGCAAAAATACCAAGAGCACGATTATCTCTAAGGGGATTTCGGCGGGTAAATCTAAGAACAGCTATCGGGGCTTGGTGAAAATGAATCCCACGGCCACTGGGGCACGGAATTATTCTCAGTGTGATTCGATGCTGATTGGTGATCGGGCGCAAGCCAACACTTTTCCGTACATTCAGGTAAATAACCAGTCGGCAAGGGTGGAGCACGAGGCTTCAACTTCTAAGATTGGTGAAGACCAGTTATTCTTCTTTGCTCAAAGAGGCATTTCCCAAGAAGACGCAATCTCGATGATGATTAGCGGTTTCTGTAAGGACGTGTTTAACCAGTTGCCCATGGAGTTTGCCGTGGAAGCCGATCGGCTTTTGAGCCTCAAGCTCGAAGGCACCGTAGGATAGATTTATCTCAACTAGGGTGGGCATTGCCCACCAGCTATCAGTCTTGATGGCCAAGAGTTGGATTCAATCATACTACTCAAAGCTCCAAGCGTGGACGGTGCCTACCCTACAAAACTGAAATTGTAATTTTAAAATGGTTGCTACACCTACTAAGCCACTAACTCTTGAAGAATTTTTGATTCTTCCCGAAACCAAGCCTGCTAGCGAATATGTTGAAGGAATGATTTTTTATAAGCCCATGCCTCAAGGAAAGCACAGTATTTTACAGACTAGGCTAGTGATGCTCATTAATGCCATTTTGATGGAGCAGGGTATTGCAACAGCTTTTACTGAACTGCGCTGTACTTTTGGGGGTCGATCAATAGTTCCTGACATATCCATCGTTAAGCAAGAAAATATTCCAGAAGACGAAGATGGAGAAATTGCTAATGTCTTTGAATTTTCACCTGCCTGGATGATTGAAATCTTGTCCCCAGATCAAAGCACAACTAAAGTTGTTACAAAGATCCTCCATTGTCTTCAACATGGTACAGAAGTTGGATGGCTGATTGATCCAGCAGAAAAATCGATATTTATCTATCATTCTCAGAATCAAATAGACTTAGTGGATGATTTAGGTAAGGAGTTAATTGTTCCTGAATTCGCCTCAGCGGTGAAGCTCACTAGCAAAAACATTCTTAGTTGGTTAAAGAAGAATTAGTATAATGAAAATACATATAGTAATTGTTGGTTAATTATTCAAACGAGGTTTCCTATGGTCATATCATTTCCTGCATCAATTAATATTTCGCCTCTACCAGAGTTTTCAGAGGAACAATTTGAGTTAGAAGAGGATATCAATGAGCTACCAATCTTAGAAAATACGGAGAGAGAGCGCAGGCTATTCACACATCCCTACGATTTTATAATCAAGTCTTTGAAAGACCAGGTTGATGATCATAGTATTGTTTTAGCCGATGAATTTCAGAGACGGCGGGTCTGGGATGATAATAAATCTAGCCGCCTCATTGAGTCTTTGCTGATTAATGTCCCTATTCCCGTCTGCTATTTTGCTGAATTAGAAGATGGTAGTTATAGCGTGATTGATGGCCAGCAACGTCTTACAGCTATCTACAGATACCTTAATAATGAGTTTAGCCTCAAATCGCTGAAGGTTAGGCCAGACTTAAACAAAAAAAGATTTCATGAAATAGGGGTAGCCGATAGTCGGACGATCAGGAATCGCTCTTTGCGGTGCATTGTAATTTTAAAGGAATCAGATCCACAAATCCGGTTTGATGTATTTGATCGAATCAATACTAATGCAGTTCAGCTCAACCCTCAAGAGTTACGTAATAGTCTTTACCAAGGAGATCTCAATAAATTAATCAAAAAGCTTTCAGAAGATGAAAATTTTCAGCGCATACGTAGAGTAACAAATGTGGACAAGCGGATGCAAGACTGTGAAATAGTGCTGCGCTTCTTTGCTTTTCATTTTCAGTCTGGTGTTTATGCTGGTGTTCTCGCACCATTTTTAGACAGTTATCTGCAAAAGAATCATAAAATGAGTACTGAGGCTATTGAAGAACATTGCCTAGTTTTTCAGAAGGTTATCAGCGATACTGACTTTATTTTCGGGGACAACGCATTTCGCCGGTTTAATCACCAAGAAAAACAATGGGATAAGGTAATCAACAAATCAATATATGACATTATCACTCTCTATTTTGCAAAGATAGGTTCTGATGTTATCAGAACCTACAAGGAGCCAATTATTAAGGCATTGAAGGATCTCTGCAATGATCCAGATTTTAAAGCTGCAATTAGTGGAGCAACTTCAGCCACCATAAGAACTCAAACCCGCCTGGACAAATGGCATCAGTCACTAGCTAATATCGGGATTTCTGTAGATAAAATTAAGATAGGTAGTGGTAATCCAAGGCAAGTAGAGGTTCTTCATGAATCTGCATAGGGTCAGGTCACCTGCTCTGGTAGATTTCTGGAAAAACTTGAAAGAAGTAGGAATCATGATGTCAATGTTTATCATAACAGAGAAAAATCCTAGAGATCGTCGTACTAATGAGAGCTTATCTCGTGCGTCTATTTTGCTATTGTGCAGTAATTTGGAGAAATTCCTTGAAAGCATCATTATCGATATTTTGAAATTCCATGAATCTTCAGCTACACCTTTTGATAAATTACCTACCAATCTAAAAGTAAAGCAAATATTACAAAAAGGAGATACTATCGATTTTAATTATAGTGGAGATAAATGGGGGGTGTTTCAAAGAATTCATCTACATCCACTAATACATGCCCAGGGGAATTGTAAAGACGGGATTTTTGATCTTAGCAGGCATATTGATGGTTTTGCATCTCCCAGTCCTAGCAATATCACTGATCTTTTTAAAGGTGTTGGTATACCAGAGATTTGGGAACAAATTCACAAGATTGGCCATGTTCAAGTTAAAAAAAACTTGGGTACTTTTATGAGTCGCAGAAATAGTATTGCTCACGGCAATCCAGCAGATCGACCCACTAAGTTAGATGTCTACCAGAAAGTGATTGATGTTTGTCAACTTGTTAGGTATGTCAACCTTGTGGTGGTTAGATATATTCTTAAAGATTTTCAGCCTCAAAGTCTATGGGGTAAATCGTTTTCTGATCAAGAGCTGGAGAATATCTTTGATGCTGTATGGTAGCTTTACCTTAGGTGAAGTCGAACATCGAACAAAAATGGATGGTAGTCGGAGACAGTAGTTAACTCTGCCGCCATCTTCAAAACACCCTAACTCCTAAAACGTACATCGCTGCTTATTATGATTAACGCCAACAGTCCAGTAATTCTCTCAGTCAAAAACCTGACCGCCGACGTAGACGGCACTTCGA
>JAYSRP010000199.1:0-13582 GCA_043721015.1 Synechococcales cyanobacterium
AAAACCCAGTCGTTATATAGCGAATATTTTCGGTTGATAGAGGTTTCCTCTAGTTAAGTCTGAGATAAGTTGAGGTATTTGAGCAGGGTGAGCCAGTTCGCCCTGCTTTTATGTCGGAGTCAACTCAGGTGAATTGTTTAAAGAACTTGTCAAATCCTTGTGTATTTTGTTAAGTAAATTGCTTTTTTACAAGTTCAAGCCTTACAGAGCAAGCCTTTGAAGATTAAAGATGTATTTTTGGTTTCTCTAAGTTGAAGCTTTAACTTAGAGCTGTGCAATTCAGCACACTTTTTATCCTGATAGGAGGAACTCTCATGAATACTAACTCAGCTAGCGCTTGCTTCATCAAAAGTGCCAGTGCTTGTTTTATTAAGGAAAAAGCTGCTGGTCAACGTCCGACCATGCCGCTGCCATTGAGCAACCTGTTGCAAAGTGTGAAATAGGTATAAAGCCTAAATAACCCAGTCAAGGGTGTTGTAAAACACCCTTGCTGATAAAATACAAAGGAAATTGACTATGAGTAATAGCTATGATATCAATCAATTTATAACCAGTTTACTATAAAAAGCATAATTAACTATTGCAACTGCTGTAAAAGTGCAGTCATCTCGATCGATTCTTGACGCATTAAAAGTCGATCGAAAGATCGAATGGCCTGTTGGGCAAAAAGTCTAGCTTGATTGGTCTGTCGGCGATCGCGCTGCACCAAAGCCAAATGTTTTTGGGTGACAGCAATTGCTCGGTAATCATGGTGCTCGATCGCCGCTTGTAGTACTTCTTGAAATTGCTGGCAGGCATCATCTAGTTGCTGTAATTGCATGGCATTTATGGCTGCGCGACTGTTGGCATAGGTGCTGAGCCGACGAAAGCCAATGGTTTCGGCAAGCTGCCTCGTTTGGAGATAAAGCTGTCGAGCTTGTTCATATTGCTGTTGGCCATGATAAATTTCTGCTTGATAGTACATAATTTGGGCTTGATGCCATTGAATTTTTGCTGAACTGTACTGGGGATCGATCGATTCTTCGGCTCTTTGTAACCACTGCTGGGCTAAATCGAGGGCAGGAGTAGAAACTTGAGCTTGGCGAATATGAATGGGCGCAAGATGCAAAGCAATATCAAAGCGCAGTTTATGAAAGTCGCTTGCAGCTAGGTGTACTGAACAATCCCAAGCTTGATGAGCTAACCGGATGGTTTCTTGGGTAGGGTCAGCTTCGTTTTGATGGGCGAGGGTTTGACTTAGATAGTATAAGGCTGGGGCGAGCTGTGCGGTTTGATTTTTGGTTTTACTGACCCACCATTCTAGCCAAGCTAATCGATCAAACCATTTACCACCCAAGAGAGTATAGCCCTGGAGATTTTGCCATAGTTGAGTAAAGTCGGGGAGTCGATCGGCAAAGATGCAGTGTTCTACTACGTCTCGGATGTTTAACCACTCCTGATCTAGAACGCTGTAATCTTGCCATTCTCGCCAGTCATTCTGACCGAAAGGAGCAGTATATTGACAATAATAGTCTACCCATCGATCGAGATAGGCTTGTTTATAACTAGAGTCGGAGCTTAGTTCTTGGCGGCTGTATTGACGGGTAATAGAATGCGTGGTGTAAATGGCGGTTTGTGGCTCGACAATTAGGTTCAGTGATTTCAGTTCTTCGAGGGCGGCGATAGGTTGCAAAGGATAGTTCTGGAGATCGGCAATAAATAGGGCAGCATGGCGAGAAATGGGATGATCAAAGAGAGTGATCGCCAGTAAAATTCGATGGGTAAATTTGCCGCGCAGTTGTTTGATTAAATCATTACAGCAATATTGAATGAGGGCTTGGCTATCGGGATTATGGGGCTGACCCAACAGCAATTCGGGTAAATTTAAGGCTGCAATGCTGTTTTGCAAGGCGGCGCAGCTCAAAATGTAATTAATGGCTAAAGGAATACCGCCAGTGATTTGTTCGATCGCTTTTTTTTGAGCACTGGTGATTTTTAGTTTTTTTTGGGTGGCGATGTATTCAATGAGTTGACGACTGTGGCGGCGCTCTAGGCCAGAGAGGGAAATTAATGTGCCCAAGCCCAGTTTGATGCGACTGGTCAAAATGGTGGTGACGGTGGCTGGCAGTTCTTGTAAAAAGGCAAAGAGGCGATCTTGGTCGGTGGTGGTTTCGATGTTGTCGATGATCAGCAAGACGGGTTGGGCGGCAAGGGCTGCTTGGGTGCTGGTGAGTAAGATGTTGAGTTCGGTGGGCAGGAGGTCGAGGGTGTTGAGGGTGGTCAAAATTTGGCGAAGAATTTCGCTGAAATGTCGATCGACTTGCAGGCGCGGGACAATTTTTTGGGGGAGGCAGTGGGCTGGTTGGGCGGAGACAAAGACGATTGCTTGGAAGGGCAGTTGGCCAGCAGTAAGTAGTTGTGTTACAGCTTGAAGCACGAGAGAGGTTTTGCCACTGCCCGCAAAGCCATCAATGGTGATTAAGGGAGTAGATCTGGGTTTATTGAGTAAGTCGGCGAGTTGTTGGCGCTGGACATCGTAGCCGACAAAGTGGTGATAGCTGTGGGCTGGTAGGTTGTGTTTGATGGCTGGGGGAATAGCTTTGAGCTTTTCTTGCCATAGCTGGTTAAATTTTTCGACGTTTTTTTGGGGCTGTTTTGACCAAAGGCTGAGGGTAAAGTGTTGGTGTTTGATGCCTTTTGTTTGGAGGCGATGATCTTCTAAGATGCCTAGTCGAACGATCAATATTTGGCGATCGTCGTGCCAATGACCGGGAGCCTTCTGTTGATCTTGATAAAATCGCTCGTAAAAATCATTGGTTTTACAATAAACCATCAATTTCGGGTTTACGATGCTGCTTTCTCGCCATTGTTCTGGGGTGGCTTCATGGACTAGTCGGTAAATAAGCTGGGCGATCCTAGCTCTGACGGCATCGCCCAAACTTATTCGATGTTTAGTACCAGGTCGGCTAGGCATTAGGGTTGGCCGTGATTATAGTTAACAATTCGTTGCAATCGGTCAACTTCTTTGTAGGCAAGGGTTTTGGGTAAAGCCACTGGCGCTGTACGAGGGTTGTACAATGCTAGAGAATTTTAAAGTTGACTTAAAACCTCTATATACATTAGCTTGTGGCTTATTTTAATGGTCAAAAACCTTTGTACAACTGATATTTTACAATGAGCCGTGTTGGGCAAACAAGAGCTTTTAGGTTGTTGCGTTGGCGTTCACGGAGTTTTTGCTGTGAACGACTGCGCTTTCAACTTTGGTGTTGTTGATAACATTTATTTTGCAGTAAGCAAGGAATTACCAATGGGCTGTTTGGCGTTGTTTCTAAATTTTTTGTTTCCGGGTTTGGGTACGGTGCTATTTACTACCAAACGGGTTCAAGGTTTTATTCAGTTGGCTTTGGCTGTGGTCAATCTCATTTTGATTTTTGTGAGTTTGGGGCTGTGGGGTATTGTAGGCGGGTTTATCCATTTGGGGCTATTTGTTTGGTCGTTGGCGGCGACGATTAGTTTTATGGGTGAGCAGTCGGCGAAGAAGGCTATCCAGGAGGAAAGAGCACGCTATGAAAACCTATGATTTGCCATTGCAGTCTGCTATGTTCAGACGCAACGATGTGAGTTTGAAATCTGCTAGTTTAGCATTGGTTGTTTTTTTGTTGTTGATTTTACCGCTTGTGGCTAGCGGCAAGAAAACTAGTTGTTTTTATTGTAATGCAGCGAAGACTCCATATCCAATGACTTTGAATAGCTACAAAACATAACGCAATAGATAAGAATTGGCCTAGTCTTATGAATAAATCGCTGATCATAGTACTTGTATGTGTTAATCTATTTTCTACTCCTTCTAATGCTCTTAGCTTTAGAGTCGGCAATGTTAAAAAAACATATCAAACAGAGGTCTGTAAAATATTAACCGCAAGTGGTCAGTTGCTACTTTTGTATTCTTCTCATGATGATGGAGTTACTGCATGGATTAATATTAATGGGAAAGACCTGGTAGTAAGACGCAAAAATGCAGAGGCTTTGAAGCGGGGGAAGAATTCAGTTTCTACATATTTTGGTCAAAATGTTAAAGTAGTAGTAGAAGCCAAGTATTTGCTGCCTGATAGTAATGGACTGTTCAATCAATCTGTGGACAAAGTTATTTTTTTTCACAGTAATGAATCAAAAACTATTCAAGGTAAGGGGATTTGTGATTTCTAGTTAACTCACATGAAAAATCTGCCCTAGAAAATATTGCATTAATCAATCGAGTGTACAAATGAAATCAAGAATTATTTTATCCGTATTATTCATGCTGATTTTTGGCTTTCCATCTCTCTCTTCTGCTGCTAAGAAGAAAGCTTATGTCTGTGCTATTGCTGATGATGTTTTTATTAGAGATAATAATTTAAAGCCCATTGGCAAAATGCAAAAAGGACAATGTATTAGAGCAATCATTAATGCCGACGAACCTGCCGCCGGGTTTCCAGCAGAACCATTAATCAATGGCAGAAGCTATTACTCAATAGATCTGCCAGTAGAAGTCGGATATGTGGCTAAGAAATTTGCGAGAATTAGATATCGCTGATTTCTCTTGAAATTCACATCATGAAAACCAAATCAATATAAGCAAACTGATATGAAATTTACAAAAATAAAAAATAAATTAGCAACGCTCGGAATCCTTTTTATTCTACTGTTATCTCTCTCGGAAAAAAGTGTCTCAAAAAACAAGCAAAGTGGTATTCAACTAAGGACTGGAATATATTATCAACAAGCTTCAAAATACATTAAAATTTTTGGATCTCAGGGCAATTATTGTTACAATGGTCAGAGCAGACATGGGTCTAATTTAGCTTCCCTAAATCGTGACTCCAAGAATCCAAATTCATATAGAATATATGGATGGGGTGAAACTTCTGTTATGCAATTAAGCAAAAACACCTTGTTTTTTGGAAATAGTGAGTATATTTATGATAATAACTTTGATAAAAGCAATTTATCATCTGATGAAAAGGCTTGTTTAAAGTCGAAGGGATCTTATAAAAAGTCTTCTTCTGTTGGTATTTACGGATAAAATAATTAACCACAAATTAAAACTCATATGAATTATTTAAAGCTAGTCGTAAAAATAGCCTCAATGATCACCATGATTGGAACTGTGATTTCTCTAGATATTAGAGATACTCGGAGTCAAGAAGTCATTTGTAATCCTGTTGCCAGTAGAACTTATAAAAGAGTGAAGACTCGTAATTTCTACGTGAATATTTGTGGCGATTCTTCCCGACCAACTCAATATGTTGGAACTAGTAATGGAGGTCAAGCGATCGTTTTACCATTGTCTAGTTATAGTAATGGTCGATATGTTGCAGTCAACGGAAATGTTCGCTATGTTCTTACATCTAGTTTTTTGACTGTAACTAAAGGTAGCAGAGTAATAGTTAAAGAAAAAGTTACTTCTTGGGGTAACTGAAACCAGCAGGAAATTACAAAAGAGTTCAATTAATAAATTAGCTTCAGCTTGCTACATCTAAAATGAAAAAAATCGCACTGTTTTCTTCAATTGTATTGATTTTTAGTATTAGTTCAACTTCATTTACTGTGGCTAATACTTTAAGTGATTCTCAACAAAGCCAGATTTACTTAACTAGCAAAAAGCTAGCCAGAGCAAAGTTGATTGATGTGTCTAAAATCTCGATCGGCAAATTAAAAATAGGAATGAATATGCAAGCAGCTACTAAAATACTGGGTCAACCCAGACAAAAGCGAGTAGAAAATGATAATAATTGTCATAGTTCTGATATTACCACTCTAAACTATAATCGATTAGAAATTGGTGTACTTGGTAAAAATAGTGGCCAAATTTTCAATATTCAAACCACTAATCCAGCCTACATAACAAGTGAAGGAATTCGAGTTGGTGATCATGTTAATAAAGCCAAAAAAGCCTATGCTAAGTATCAATCTCAACAAGATAGTGAAGCTCTTAGATATGTCAACAAATCATACGGTGGCTTGTCTTTTAAAACAAGTCAAGGTGTCATCACAGAAATCGATCTTCTTAGCGAGTCTTGCTGATTCACAAAAACAGCTAATATTTTTTCAATACAATCATGCAAACTTATAAAAAAATGATAAAACCATCTAGACTGCTTCTGGGCACAATGATTGCCATTTCTATGGTGAATGTTAGCAAATCTTATGCTCAAGGAATCAAACAAATTGATTGGAGTACAACTGCTTACGAAATTAGGGATAGACTTGATCAGGATTTCACTTACATATGTCCGTCAGGAGGCTCGATCGGAAGTATACATGGAACAGATCTATATAGATCAGATTCATCAATTTGCACAGCAGCTAACCATTCTGGACTAATCAATGCTAGAGATGGTGGCCAAGTAACTGTTCGAATTCGTCCTGGAGCTGATTTTTATAATCCATCATTTCGGAATAATATTCAAAGCCAAAGGTACGGTGGATATGGTTCTAGTTTTGTATTCTTAGATGCTAGTGGACAGGTGTTGTCGTCAAACAAACAAGTTGAGCTGATAGAATGGAATACTAGTGCATACGAAATTAGAACTCGACTTGATCAAGAGTTCACATATGATTGTCCCAAAAATGGAGTTATTAATTCTGTTTATGGTACGGATATATATAGATCTGATTCGTCCATATGTACAGCGGCTGTTCATAATGGAATTATTTCTAGCAAAAAGGGTGGAAGAGTTACAGTATTAATCCGACCTGGAGCCATTAACTACCGTGGAACAGTCAGAAATGGTATAAAAAGTGAAAACTATGGAGAATATGGTAGTAGTTTTTCTTTTGTCAAAAAGCGGACTAGTGCATCGATCGAGTCCCCAACTCAAACCATCGCCGACAACCCATCTGAACCATTAACTGATAATGTTGTCAACACCTCCAGCAACTGCCAAGAAGCCGATCAAACTTTTGTCACTGCCGAAACCAACAACTTTTTCCTATTTATCTGCGGCAAAAACAAACCCACCTACTACATTGGCACCGCCAAGAACAATAGCGGCTCTATTCGTTTGCCGATCAGTTCTACCGGCACCAAAAAATACACCGTCAAAAATGGCAATGCCTCTTACACTCTCACTCCTCAAAACTTAACCATTACCCAAAATGGCAGAGTCATCCAAAAAGATCCAATCTTGTCATCGCAATGGCAGTAAGATGAGTGTTCAGAATCAACACTCTATTCTTCGTTTAGGTTCTGACAATACAATAGTGTTTGGTGGTACTTCTGCAAGAAGTAAATCACCCCTAGCCCAGCCAGAATCACATATCGTACCTGTTTCATAGTTTATAATTAAAAAGCGACCATGAACATAAGCTGTTTTAATTTGCTGGTTAGATATACGTCTTGCTACATCTCCAAACACTTCTGATGTAACTTTTTTACCATCATTAATCTGAACATCAAACTCATAAGGAATAAATCTTGGAATGGGTGACATATTATCTGGGATGAGTGTCACCCTCAATTTTTCGCCATTTGGAGAGCTGGATTTTGAGCTTGTAATTGCTAAAGTTCCAGTTACCCACATCTTACCTTTAAATATAACCGCAGTACCAGCCGTTTTTATCTTCTTAGGAGAATGAAGGCTAGAAATGGGTGGTATTACTAAATTATGAAATTCTGAGGTAGATGTTTTTTTAGACTGGGAAGAATAGCCACATTGTATAAAGTCTTTAAAAACCCAGCCCCATACTTGGTATCCCCCTTGATGATAATTTCCGACTCTTGCCCATGTCCTCTTTTTGATATCTTGAGTAGTATCAATCAATTCGATTTCTGTACCATTCTTGATCGTACTAACTAAGTTTTTACCTGGCTCATCGCGTACATTTAAAGGTGTGCCAGTAGGATCATTGACCTTACATGTCTGTCTTGCTTCCGAAGATTTTGCTGGAAGAATATCCACGCAAATACAAAATATTGTGGCCACCGAATAATAAATTATCTTCATAAATTTGTGTCCTTTTCAAGGCGTATCTATCACTATATTAAAGTAGATCGTCTCATCAAGTCAATAGTGTATGTTTATATCCAGATTTTCGAGAAAGATCAATAGCTTACCTCACTAAATTGCTGAAATCCTCACTTCATTAAATAGGAAATCTACGATCAAAAAACACTCAATAACTTCTCGGACATCTTCCATACCACCTCAAACTCTTCAGCATCAATAGGAGTACCCATCTTAATCCCCGCTATTGACAGCTTCTGGTCACATAAACCCATACCGCCTAGTTCTTGATGGTAACGCTGATTAGAATTAAACCATCGCCCCCCATAGCATTCTGCCTGTCGAATAGGCCAACCTTCATCATTGAACTCAATGTATTGAACCCCAATGCCTAAATCTGACTCTGCCGGAAACCTAAAATACTTACTCATTGCAGCGTTTCTCCCGATCTGATAATTAAATTGTTAATGCTGAGGTCAACAACACTCCTCTGGATATAGATGTATGGGTTCTCTGTTGACTCGATCGCTAACCCCGAGACATCGATCTCAATATAGCTCTCTGGCTCCAATCAAGCTTATCATTGAGACAAGATCTAATGTTGAAATGAGGTTTATCAAAAATGCCTGAACAGTTAGAAGAACGGTTAGCTTACTTGGAAGCTGAAGTTGCTAAGCTTAAAAGTAAAGCCGAAAATGATTCAGCATCTATTCCTTGGTGGGAAAAGATCGCAGGGACTTTTGCAGATAATCCAGATTATGATGAGGCAATGCAGTTGGGTTGTGAGTACCGCGAATCGCTTCGCCCAGATGCCGTTGAGCCAACTGAGTAGAATGTCTATTTTGGACATGGATCATGAGTCTTGAACATCAATAAACTTCATCATGTGTACCAATATTAATTAGTAAAACAAATACTTCTACTGTTTCATTATCGCCTGAAAACTCAAAAATTATTCTACAATCATAGGCAACAGAACAAGACCATAACCCGGCTAAATTACCAGCTAACTTGTGAGACTTTAGAGACGGAGTAAATGGGTCTTCAGCCAACAGCATTAATACCTCAATAATTAACTCCTTTAACTGCGGATTCCTCTTTGTAATCTTTTTGAATGATCTTTTGAAACCATTACCCCAGACAACTTGCATCATCATCTCCCCGTAGATCAGCAATTAAGTCGTAAACGTTACCCCTTCTTGCCGTTCCAGCAGAGATTTCCTGCTTTAGCTCCTCACGACTAGCCAAAATCTCAGCCTCTTGTTGCTGAGTTCGTTGCTGGCAAATTACCTTAAAAAGCTTCTCTTGATCTTCGATCGACAACTGCTCGATCGACTTCACAATATCTTGGACAGTCATAACATTACCCCAGAGTAACAATATATTTGTATATCAACGATCAGAAACCTTACTAAATCTCTGACTACGATTTTTTAGGATTGACAGATCGCCAGCGCTGCAAAACTCCCTGAAGTCGTCGCCAATTAGCCTTCACTACTTTCCATTGCAACAAAGTATGGAGAGCGATCGAACACAATAATGTATACGCTAACAAAACGTGCCAATGACTAGCATCACCCACGATCGCCGAGTTTTGCGGGAAAAAGTCTGGCAGCAAAATAAAACCAAAAATCTTTAAATGAGCCGCCTGATAAGAATTAGTTAACAATACCCCCGATACCGGCACCACCCACATCAAAACATACATCATAGTATGCAAAGCAGTATTCAGATACCACTTAGGCGAAAATTTTGACAGCCGCTTGCGATACTTTTTGCCCCAGACCCGCAGCAACACCAAAATTCGCCAAGTCAACAGCGCGATCAATGTCACCCCCACAGTATTGTGAAACTCGTACATTGACCCTTTAATCGGAAAATCCTCTGGCACATGAGTCATGGCGTTGCCGCCCATAAAGAGCAAAACGTAGCCCGCTGCCATCCACCAATGAACAGACATAAGCTGCTTAAAAGCAGAGTTGAAGCGGGGTAGAGCAGCCATGGTTAAAATCCTGGGGATCGATCAAGTGCATCAGAGCCAATCTAAAGCTATGATATCCTTACTCTGTAAAGATTAGAGCGACTTTATGAACTTTTTTGGGATCGGCTTACCCGAGATGGCGGTAATTTTTGCTATCTCCCTTCTGATTTTTGGACCAAAGAAACTGCCAGAAATCGGACGCAGCATTGGCAAAGCTATCAAAGGCTTCCAAGATGCTTCCAGTGATTTTCAAAACGAACTGAAAAAAGAAATTGAGACAGCAGAAACCAAAGAACCAGCCAAAATTGAAAGTAAGGCTCAAGACGAAGCCTGAATTTCGGCTAGCTCGGCGTTACTTAGAGGCTGAACCTGCCAGTTGATTTTTAAGACTTCTGCGGCAGCAGCAGTGATTGCTGCCGTGATTTCGGCGGTGGTATGAATTTGAATTTTAGCCGGTGGCGCAGCCGTGGTCACGCCAAACACGGTTTTGAATAAATCTAAATTTGGTTTCAGGCGCATTGATCCATGTTGTAGCAAAGCACCATCACGGATTAGTTGGGCGCTGCCGATAAATTTATAACCATCGGCCAATACCAAATCCGCTCCAGTTGCGGTAGCAAAACAGTCGGCTTGGTCACGGTATTCTTTGCCTTTTGCGCCGTAAGTTAACTCCACGCCCAATGATCGCCAGCCCTGAATCAAGAATTCACAGAGCTGTTGATATGCGGCGAGTTTGGAACCTGAAATTCCAGAGGTCACAATGCTGTAAGTGAGTTCTCCTTGGTGTAACACTGCCCGTCCACCGGTTGGTCTTCGTATCAGGTCGATTGGCTGCCCTTCATAACTCAGCGACTGCCAAGCTGCTGGGTAACGGCGCTGATGATAGCCCAAAGAGATGGCAGCGGGCGACCATTGGTAAAACCTCAGAGTGGGTGGCTGTCGGTGGGCAATATATTCTTGCAGCAACCATCGATCGATTTGCATCTGCAATTTCCCTGAGGCAGTAAAGCAGGGAATCAACCGCCCAACCAAAACGCTCTTTGGGCTGCTCATGTTATATTGTGGGTGTCGATTTTCATGAAACTCACATGCCTCCTCGTTGGCCGCGCGTACCCGATCGAAATGATGCCGATTATCGTAAATTAGATGATCGCATGAATTTTGCTGTCCATGTAGGAATTTTTTCTGCTACTAATTCAGGCATGTGGTTCCTGAAGACTCTTTGGCACGCCAATTGGGATTGGACTACCAATGTTACTTTGGGCTGGCTGGCGATCGTGCTGGTACACGCTCTATACCATTTTAAACTTGCAGACTACTCGGAGACTTCTGATGGCTAATAGCAGCGAACAACTAGAAAATCTCGCCAGCGAGATTGGTGACAAGGTCTATATCGATGTGGCTAAGTGGCATTTGTTTTTGAAAGATGCCAAGCTCCATACGATAGTGGCCGAAAAAGCGATGCCTTTTGTTAGCACTGGTAAGGTGACGGGCGATAATGTTAATGAAATTCTGGGTCAAATCACCATTGCTTTAGGTGGTGGTCGCAAAGAATTACCTTTGTCGGATCTATTGCCAGTGGCTGGTCAAGCGGCATTATTGGACGTATTGCAAGAATTTGCTCGGGATATATGAACAATTCCACCCATGACCGTTACCCTCACCATGGATCACGACGAAACTAAGTCTTGGCAGCAACCTCAGTCACCTGACTTGAATGGTACTTCTAGTAAAACTCCTGACACTCTAGTTGTTCCGGGTATGCAGCCGTTAAAGGATCGGATAAAGACGGCGGAGTTTGCTACGCGGCCAGGGTTTTGGGAAGAGCTGCGAAAGCCTGCTAAATTGGTGGTCACGTTTTTGGTGCCTGTGGCGGTGGTGATAACACGAAAAACGCGGGGTGTTTGGGCCACCGACAGATATCTATGCTTTGGCGGTTACTTTGTATTATTTGCTCAATGGAGCACCGCTGGGAAGTGGTAAAAATTGGATTGCTTTTACTTCGATCTCTCGCAAGAGGAATCATGAAATAGGTCAGGGAGTAAAGTGCGATCGAGAGCTATGGGCAGAATTAATTAACGTGAATGTCAGTGCCAGAACTTTAGCAGCTATTCAAGCTGGCATGGCCATCGAACCTGAAGATCGCCCTAAAAATATGACGGAATTTCGAGAGCTATTAGGCTGGTTGCCAGCCGCTATATCGTTACCAGAGATTCCGACCCTGAGCTTTCCAGAGCCATTACAGCCTATTCAGAATTTACCAGAAAAGCCGCTTGTGGTTATACCCATTGCCAAAAATCCGCCACCCGGCTTGACGGCATCAATCCCGACCAAATCAAAGACTACTAAAGATGCTCAAAATCCGCTAAAGCCTTCAATTCAGCCTGTTGTGACAACATCTGAGAAGGAAAGTCCATTACCAGGTTTGACAGCATCGATTTCACCGCCAGCAAAACCTACTGGAGATATTAAAAAGGAAGAGGAGCCTGTTCGATCGGCACGGGTTCAGGGAGATCGAACAGGCTCCACAACAACCAGAAAAACCAGGTCGATCAATCCTCCACACCCAAAAAGACATATAGTATATAAATACTTTAAAAGTTCTCCGATGAAGCAGGACACAATATTTTATCAACTGTTCAAACGTTCCCCCACCCTGCTCTTTGAACTCCTAGCTAACTTCCCACCCCAAGCCGCAGACTACCGATTCGACTCCGTAGAAGTCAAAGAAACCGCCTTCCGCGCTGACGGCGTATTCTTGCCACCTACCCCAGAGGGCAACGTCTACTTTGGCGAAGTCCAACAAGCCAGAGATAACTTACTCTATGAGCGCCTGCTGGCCGAAATTGGCATTTTTGCTTACCGCGATCGAGATATCTTCAAAGATTGGCGAGCCGTAGTAATTTATCCCAGCCGCGACATCGAACAAGAGCGCCTAGAGCTTGTCCAAGAGTTTCTCACCAGCGGTCGTATCACCCGCATTTATCTGGATGAACTAGGCGCGATCGAAGACCTCCCCTGGGGTCTAGCCCTAATGGCCTTAACCATTTTGCCCAGCGACGAAATGCTGACAAAAGCCCAAGAAATGTTGCAGCAATTTTCCGTGGAAGAAGCCACTTCCCCAGAGACATCCAGCGAAGGATCTGCAATACTAGACTTAGTGATCACAGCCGTAATTTACAAATTTTCTGAACTCACCAGAGACGAGGTACTGACCATGTTAGGACTAGAACTAAAAGAACCTAGAGCTTTTCGAGAAACCAGAGCCGAAGGTAAAGCTGAAGCCACCAAAAAGGGGATCGAGGCTATTTTGTTAGTGAGGTTTGGTGAAATTGATGAAGAGTTAACCGCAATAGTGCCTAAGCTGATGGAATTAGATATCCAGGAGTATACAAGGCTGCTACTGAATTTATCTCGATCGGAGCTATTAGCTTTACCATAACTACTAAAATCAACGAATTGCCATCATGATGCGTAGGAGATATCTTTTGCGCATTATAGATGATATTTAGCTCTGACTACCAGGGAAGCTTTGTGCCATCCCAATTAAAAAAGGTGCCGCTATCTGGGCTGGTGAGTTGATTAATTACAGTGAGCAGTTGAGACACAGTGCGATCGACCCCAAATAATTTACCCT
>JAYSRP010000200.1:0-13500 GCA_043721015.1 Synechococcales cyanobacterium
CCATCCCGAACTCAGAAGTGAAACGCTACAGCGGCGACGATAGTTGGGGGGTAGCCCCCTGTGAAAATAGCTCACTGCCAGGCTTAATATTGAAAAGCGGGAAGCCCTTGGACATTGTCTGAGGGTTTTTTGTTGTTGGTTTAATATGATGGGTGTTGCCGTTTTAAAGACATGAATCTGTTGGTGTTCTGCTTGGGCGATGCTAATTTATATTGTCATTCAGCATCGCCAAATTATGAATTATTAGGCTACTTAGCTGCCATCCAGTTAGATCCCTTACCCATTTCTACTACCAATGGAACTGCTAACTTTACTGCATTTTCCATAGTTTTGGCAATTAAAGGTTGAAGGATGGAATACTCGGATTCCGGCATTTCAAAGATTAATTCATCATGTACCTGCAAAAGCATTTTTGCTTGGTATTGAGGCAAGATTTTGTGTAGCTCGATCATGGCCAGTTTAATGATATCGGCGCTAGAACCTTGGATGGGAGCATTAGCAGCTTGGCGGAGAGCGCTGGAATCATTGAGACCCAGGTTGCCTAATGTATCTAGATGAATCTCTTCGATCGGCACTCCTTTTAATTTCCTTAGTCTCCCGCTCTCAAACTGAAAATTGCGTCGCCGTCCACAAATAGTTTCCACAAAACCTTGAGAGATAGCTTGTTTTTTCACCCGTTCTAAATAGCGAAAAATACCAGGATATCGCTGATAATATTTTTCGATAAAATCTTTGCCAACTGTCACTGGTAAGCTAGCTTCTCGGGAGAATTTGCCAGCACCCATACCGTAGATTACGCCAAAGTTAATTATCTTGCCCAGTCGTCTTTCTTCACTGTCGATTTCTTCTTTTTCAAACAACAGTTTGGCTGTGATTGTATGAATATCTTGTTTGCTTTGGTAAGCATCTAATAAGACCGGCTCCTGACTCAGATGTGCCAAGATTCGCAGTTCAATTTGGGAGTAGTCGGCGGTGACTAAAATCCAGCCTTCTTGAGGAATGAAAGCCTTGCGGAGTTGGCGACTGAAATCTGTGCGGATGGGAATATTTTGGAGATTGGGATCCGATGAAGACAGTCGCCCGGTGCTGGTGACGGCCTGGTTGAAATCGGTGTGTACTCGGCCAGTTTGGGATTGGACTAATTTTGGTAAAGCATCTGTGTAAGTGGATTTCAGTTTAGAGAGAGTGCGATGTTGCAAAATCAGATCTACTACTGGGTGTTGACCTTGGAGTTTTTCTAGGGTGTTTACATCGGTGGAGTAGCCCGTTTTGGTTTTGCGGATGCCTTTGGTAGGCAGGGCTAACTGATCGAACAACAATTCAGCCATTTGCTTGGGAGAAGCCAAGTTAAAGGTGCTGTCGGCAGCCTGGTAAGCATCTTCTTCGATGGTGGCTAAGGTGCTTTGTAACTGGGCTGATAGACCGGCCAAGTAATCTACATCAATGCGAATCCCCAGATCTTCCATGTCGGCGAGAACTGGTTCTAATGGCTGCTCGATCGACCTCCATAAATTCAACAGGGTTGGTTCAGCAGTCAGCTCTGCCAGTAATTCTAAATAGACCCCTCGGGTGGCGTATACGTCCATCCCACAGTATTGAGAAACTGCTGAAATAGCGATATTGCTGATGGTTTGGCCTTTGGGGACTAGGTCGGTGTAGCTGATAGATTCAATGCTCAGATAGCGCCTAGCTAGATCGGTGAGATTGTGGGTTTGATCGGGATCCAGGGCGTAGCTCATCAGCATGGTATCGGCGACGACTCCGGCTAGCTCGATGCCTTGATGACGCAAAATTAGTCGATCGAATTTGGCATTTTGCAGCACTTTGGGATGAGTTGGGCTTTCCAAGATGGGTCTTAAATGCTGCCAAACTACAGATAATTCTAGGGTTTCGCCGCTGGCATGCAAGAGAGGGATATAGGCCACATCGGCGATGTCGTTTCCCCAGCAGCAGCCAATGCCGACTAATTGGGCATCTCTGGCGATTAATGCGGTCGTTTCTGTGTCCCAGGCCACTGGTAGGTCGCGTTGTTTATCTAAGATTGCTACTAGTTCGGTTAGCTGCTCTACGTTTTGGATAATGCGGACGGATAGGATGAGGGATTGGATGGTAGAAACTGGCGCACCTTCATCGAAAAACCAGAGGTCATCGTTACTTTCTGGTTCGGGTTGACCCCCCAAGGTTTGATGGATGCTATCGATCGTTTTAAGGAATCTTTGCAGCTCTAGTTCTCGCAAAATTGGCATTACTTCGTTGATCTCGAAGCCCTGCATGGCGGTGCTGGCGATCTCGACTCCTAAGGGGATGTCGGTGATAATTTTGGCCAAAAATTGGGAGTGAATAGCGTCTTCTCGGCCTTCTTTGAGCTTGACTTGTTTGGCTCCCGGGACTTTTTCGATCGATTCATACACTCCATCCAAGGTATCAAATTGCTTCAATAAATCTATGGCGGTTTTGTCGCCAATGCCCTTTACTCCTGGAATACAGTCTGACTTATCGCCGCACAGGGCTTTATAATCGATAATTTGGTCGGGACGCACCGACATTTTTTCCATCACTGCGGCTTCATTAAAGTCTCGAAAGCTGCCGCTGCTGCGTTGGTAGGGGTTGCTAGAGAGGTATAGAACGCTAACTTTACCGGTGTCGTTGACTAGTTGAAATAGATCTCGATCGCCAGAGAGAATCTTGACCTGATAACCGGCTGAGCTGGCTTGAGTTGCCAACGTTCCCAATACATCATCGGCTTCATAGCCCGGTGCTGTGATCATCGGAATCTTGAGGGCAGCTAGCAGTCGATAGAGATTTTTGATATCGATAATGAAATCTTCGGGGGTTTCTACTCGATCGGCTTTGTAATTGACATCGGCTTCGTGGCGAAAGGTGGGTGCAGCTAAATCGAAGGCTACTGCTAAATGTTGGGGCTGTTGGCTGGTAATGACTTCTAGTAAAGACTTGAGGAACCCAAAACAAATGCTGGTAGGAATACCATTGGCTGTCTTCAATCCGCCATCTTTTTTGGCATGGGCATGGAAGGCGCGAAAAGCCAGAGAGTGACCATCGATAATCAGCAGTTGGGGGATAGTGGAAGTCATGAGAATTGAGACAGAACTGCTGTATCAGTCTAGCAAACTCTGGCATTTAAGCAAATGGGGCTAGATTTTATCTAGCCCCGGCAAATCAAACTTTATTAGCGGCAGTTACGGTACCTAATGTGATAGACCAAACCGCGATGAGATAAATCGAAGGAATCTACTGTGGCCATGCCCTGACCGCGTGCGCTCATGGAGGCGTTAACCCGCATATTTACACTGTTGCCACAGGCTGACCAAACATTCGCTACGGTGGCTAATCTATCCCGAACGTTGTAGTTTATTTCGCCATTGAAATTTCTTTGAAAAACCGGGCCTCTGTTGCCAGCAAAGAAATATTCGGCACGCAGTGAAGCTCTGGTGGCAGGAGCCACATAGCCACGATAATCAGCATCGTATAAGGAAATTTGGAATCCTTGGGGCACTTGAATTGGAATGCTCATGTTGCAGCTTTTGCGGCTCTGGTTAGCATCGTTACCCAATGTGATAAATTTATCAAACAAAATGCTTAATTCTTGGCCATCGGGGCTAACGCTAACGCTGGCAGATTGAGCAGGGCAACCGCTGCCCCCATAGCTAGCACCCAAGATCTCTACTCTATTACTGCTGGCAAAAGCTGGGGTGATTGGTGCGCTAACTAAGGTTGCTAAAACGAGTAATGCTTTGATGAGTTTCATAGTATTGTCCAGAAAATGAAGATGGTTTGTGTTAAAGTGCTAAGGATTGAGTGCGATAAATAAAGGGATCAATTCCCTATTTACTGTTCTCGATTGACGGTAAATCTTGCTTACAACAAGCTGCCGTCGAATGAAAATGAGGATGTAAGCCTTTGGGCTTAACCTATGGCTTTTACGATTAGGTTCAGTAATCGTAAGAGCTTTTACTTTTCTCTTATATGTTGTAAGATGCGATCTACTTTTCAGAAGTTCCCAATTTTACAACTAAAAATATTTGTTTTAATTGTTTGGAATAAATAATATTTTTAGCAATAAAAAGAGGGCGCTTAAGATTGAGCTAGCCCTCTTGATGTAGTGTATTTAGTGATGATCTATCAAATCAGAGTTTATTGGCCACAAGCACGATATTTGATGTGATAAACTAAGCCACGATGAGCCAAATCAAAGGAATCGACGGTGGCCATACCCTGGCCGCGTGCGCTCATAGAAGCATTGACTCGCATATTTACGCTGTCACCGCAGCCCGACCAAACGTCTGCAACTGTAGCCAAACTATCGCGGGCATCGTAGTTGGTTTCGCCGTTAAAAGTTCGCTGAAATACTGGGCCTCTGCTACCGGCAAAGAAGTACTCTGATCGCAATGTAGCTTTGGTAGCTGGTGCCACGTAGCCCCGGTAATCGGCATCATACAAAGAAACTTGGAACCCTTGGGGAATTTTAATTGGAATGCTTAGGTTACAGCTTTTGCGGCTTTCGGTGGCGCTGTTGCCGAGCGCGGCAAATTTATCGAACAACACGCTTAATTCTTGTCCATCAGGGCTGACACTAACGCTGGCAGAATTTACGGGACAACCGCTACCGGCATAGTTAGCACCTAAGATTTCTACTCTGCTGCTGTTGGCAAAAGCTGGAGTCATTGGAGCGCTGGCCAAGGTTGCCAAAATAAGCAAAGATTTTACGAACTTCATAGAGATATTGTCCTGAAAATGAGGTGGAGAATGTAAGGGATTGATGATAATGCAATTGTTTGTTCAGGAACAATTCATTAACGATAGATTTATTCTAAAAGAGTCACATAATCATCAAAAATGATCTTAGCGAATCTATTAGATAATTATTAAGAGGTTAATAAGGGGCACTTTGATTAGGTCCAGTAACCAAGGCAGCCATTTATTAATCTATTTGCTTCCCTATGTATACGTAAGATAGCGATTGGCGAAAATAAGTTCCGCGAGATATCTTAACTACCTTTGACGATCAGAAATATTTGACTGGATCGATTTATGGGTAATACTTTAAGACACCATGCCTTCAAGATAGGCAGTTAAGATAGCCTGGATTTCTTGCTGGATTTGCTCGTTGTCGCCGCTGGCCTCTACTCGCTTGATTTTGTCTGGGTGAGCCGCAGCTAACTCTTGGTAGCCTTGCTGGACGCGGCGATGGAAGGCTAACTCGGTTTTTTCCATGCGATCAATTTTTCCCCGCTGCCGAGCGCGCTCTAAACCAATGGTTACATCTACATCTAGCCAAATGGTCAGGTCGCTTTCTAGTCCGCCCGTGGCTAAGAAGTTGACATTCTCGATGAATACGCGGTCTAAGCCGCGCCCATAGCCCTGATAGGCAATTGTGGAATCAGTATAGCGATCGCACAGCACAATACCCCCTACTTCTAGTTGGGGTTTGACGATTTCTTCTAGATGCTGTGCTCGATCGGCGGCATATAACAATAGCTCTGCTCGATCGTGGAGAGGATAGTCTTCTTCTTCCTCTAATAATAACTGGCGAATTGCCACACCTAGCGCCGTGCCTCCGGGCTGCCTAGTAGCCAATACTGGCCACTGTTTGCTCCAATGGCTATGCAGTAGCCATTGGTAGGTGCTGGCAATATGGGTGGTCTTACCAGAACCTTCTACGCCTTCAAAAACGATCAGTTTGCCAGAGGTATTTTCTTTCATTACTTAATTGATTGACTTGAACTGATTCACTTAGAGCGCTGCAATTCGATGGTGATCCGACCGCCAAAGTCGGGAATAGGAGCGGCTACTTTATGGAGTTTTAGCTCAACTTTTTGCACTAGATTATGACTGAGAACAGCTTGTAACAACGTTTCGGCCAGTTTTTCGACCAGCGCGAATTTTTGGGTGCTAACAATCTCTTTAACTTTGCTGATCACGCTGCGATAGTCTAGGGTATCTTCGATGCGATCGCTTTTACCAGCCGGAGCTAAATCTACGTGCAGACGTAGATCTACTTCAAACCATTGGCCAAGAAACTGCTCCTCAGCCAAATAGCCAGTGTATCCATAACAGCGAATGCTAGTGAGTTGAATGATATCCATAAAGTTAGCGACTATTAACGTCTTCTGCGAGAACTGGGGTTTTTCTTGACTGGTTTTTTCTGAGGTGAATCAATCTCTGGGGGTGTTTTGGGTTCAGCAGTGGGATCAAAGACATTGGCAAATTTTAAGATGGCTAACTGCTTCGCCAAAATTTTAGTTTCTTTGGCTATCTCAAAAGTACGAATATTACTGAGACTACCAATGGTTTTGAGGTTTAGTAATGACAGACCCAAGGGCGTATCGGGGGTGATGGTATCAACTAGCGTTAGCAGACTATAAGCTGCCACATAGGTTTCTGAGCCAATCAAAATGCTTTGACCTTTAGTGTAATAACTTGCTCCAAAACCTCCTCCGGCTGAAGAGTTGATCACAGTTTGCAAATTACCAATTTCTAATTGCCCATTTATCCCAAAGCCGCGCCAATC
The DNA here is from genome assembly GCA_043721015.1 of Synechococcales cyanobacterium. Lineage (GTDB taxonomy): Bacteria > Cyanobacteriota > Cyanobacteriia > Cyanobacteriales > Chamaesiphonaceae > JAAFHZ01. Next base: position 6,530 of record JAYSRP010000200.1, read on the forward strand.
TGTGGGGATTTCACGTAAGCGAATAGATGTCGGCACCGCAGTGCCACTCAAGACATTGGCTAAGTTGAGTTCTCTGACGGCAGATGGAACTTCTGGCAGTTTATCTGCTGGGGTTGCTGCTGAAACCTTTGACTGAAAAGATATCGATGCCAGTGAAGCGATCGATCCTATCCCAATTATGGTGAACAATCTCCAAGAGATTTTGGTGATTTTGGACATGACTTACTAGTAGTAGATGTATTAGCCCGATACATCCTATCACAAACCGTTGCCCTTGCCTGATTGACCTTAATTTAGAGGCTATCAGGCAAGGGCAATGGTCTGGTTGGTCTGATGGGATTAACGGCGGCGACTGCCAAATCCGCTGCTGCTTCTGCTGGCTCCAGAGCTGCCGAAGCTGCGTGGTGTGCTGTTGTTTAATCTAGATCGATAGTTGTCAGATTGACCCAAGCGGCTGGTGCCAAAGCCAGAACCACTAGAGCGGTTGCCATCATTGCGTACCTGTGGTTTGGCGGTTTGATTGCTGCCAAAGCTGCCGCCGTTGTTAAGACGACCGGTACTGCGAACAGTAGTACGATTTCGGACTGCTGCTGGCTCTTGGTTATAACGCTGGCGATAGTTGCCTACCGCTTGATCGTAGGTGCCACCATAGCCGCCGTATCCTCTCATAATGCCGCCGCCCGGTTGATAAGCAGGTGGTACATAGTGCTGAGGACGGAAGATGGCATTGCCGATCGCCTGACCAGCCAGTGATCCAGCGACAGATCCAGCAAATGGTGCCCAAAAACCACCGCCCTCGCGCCGGACAACGGTTTCTCTTTGGCCAGTTTGCGGATTGGTTTGTTCTTGAGTAACGCTCCGCACATACTCGATTTTAAAATCTTCGGGAATGTGCATGGCGGCCTGGCCATTTTCAATTTTGAGATAGGCTTTTTCTTTGGCTGCAACTTCTTCGTCGGTCAGTCTGGCCATCTGCAAATTGGTATTGCGGAAAAGTGGTGGGCTACCGGCAGGAGTGTTTAAGAGCATCACAGCATATTCGCCATTTGCATCGTTGTAAGTGGCCTGCTGTACCTCATACTTACCATCGGCGAGCTTGGTACCTACATTCTTGGTAGAAAGCACAGAGGGGTTAGAAGGGCTTGTTTTGGTCTCATTGTTTGACCCACAAGATACAGAGGTGAGACCAACAGAGACTGCCAGGAAAATGATCAGTAACTTACGCAACATAAAGGGAGAGTTCATTTTTGGTAATTCCTTGTTATCTTAACTTGGGTGCTTGAGAACCAGCACAGTGTGCTTACAACACTTTAATCTAATCATGTTGATCTAGGCTAACGCTAGTACTGTTTGCCGTATCCCGAAAGATATGAGAGTGGCTGGGATGATATAAACGCGATCGAGCAGCATCTTTGACCTGAGCTAGGGCTGGACTAATTAAATACATGGTACTGCGGAGTAAGCCTTGCTCGGTGCTGGTCGCGGCTAATTGATCTAGGGAGACGATCGATATTTTGGCATCTGGCCAGCTCACTCGGTAACAAATTGCCACGGGAGTATCGGGTGGGTAATGGAGTAAAAGCTGGCGCTGTGCCTCCACGATTTGACCGGCTGCTAAGTATAGGCAGAGGCTCGATCGATGAGCTGCTAAGCTAGCCAAAGTCTCGGTCGCGGGCATCGCTGAAGCGCGTCCTTGAATGCGAGTCAAAATAATAGTTTGAACTAATTCGGGGACGGTTAGCTCGACTTGCAGTTCGGCGGCGGCAGCTTGGAACACGCTGATGCCAGGGATGAGTTGGCAGGGAATCTGGGCAGCGCGTAATGATTGAACTTGTTCGTTGACGGCGCTGTATAGGGTTAAGTCGCCAGAGTGTAAGCGTGCCAATGATTTATGGGCTTGGACTCGATCGATCATCAGTGGAACTATTTCTTCCAAGGTTAGACCACTGGTGGCAATAATCTCGGCGGTAGGTTTGGCTAAACTTAAAATCTCGGCTGGAATCAGTGAATCGGCATAGATGATCACATCTGCGGCTTGGATGATGCGCTGACCTTTGACTGTGAGTAGTTCGGGGTCGCCAGGGCCAACTCCAATGAAGTAAACCGGTGAATATGCGGGTTCTGAGGGCATAGGTTAGCTGTCGATCGACACTTTAGATTTCGATTTATACAGCCAAGCCAAACCAAGAGAACCTGCGAGCACGCCAACAAAACTGATCACCTGTGCCATTTTGAGTCCCCCAAACATCAAACTATCGGTGCGTAAACCTTCGATCCAGACTCGCCCGAGGCTGTAAATGATTAGGTAAATCATGAATAAGCTGCCGCTACGTAAAGGCTGTCTTGATTTGAGGCTGCGGAAAAACAAGAAGATTAAAATCCCAAATACCCCTAAATTCCAGAGAGATTCGTACAAGAAAGTGGGATGGAAATAATCTTGATCCCGAAACTCGTCTGGGCGGCGACTGTAAGGAATATACAGCTTCCAAGGTAGGTCGGTGGGTGAGCCAAAAGCTTCGGAGTTAAAAAAGTTGCCCCAGCGCCCGATCGCCTGCCCCAAAATTACCGAGGGTGCCACCACATCGGTCAGATCCCAAAAATTAAGCTGTTTGATTTTGGCGAAGATAATGGTGGCCAACAGGCCGCCCAAAATTGCACCATGAATGGCAATGCCACCCTGCCAAATGGAGGCTAACTCGTTCATGTGGGTGCTGTAGTAGTCCCATTTGAACAACACATAGTACAACCGGGCACCGGGAATGGCGGCTAATACTAACCAGATTGCTAAGTCGCCGATCGAGTTGCCATCGATGTTGCGCTTTTTGGCCAAATAAATCGACAAGTTTACGCCGATCAAGACTGCGGAAGCAATCAGTAGCCCATACCAGCGTAGGCTGAAGTTGCCGATCTGAAATATAGTGGGGCCAGGTGAGGCAAAAAGTAGGTGGGTATACAACATCCTAAATGGGCTGAGGGACTTAGATCATCATAGTCTGCCAGATCCTCATTGACGAATCTGGACGAGAAAATTTTCGCACTTCCGGAAATTCAGGCTCCTGATTCATATTCTTGACACTCCCATTTGATGGTGCGCTGATAAATAGAAACTACTAGCTACGAGGTTTCATGACAGGGGTATTGAATCTGGGTCTACCCCCAAATCAATCAGCCGCTGGCGTAAAGCATTATTTTTCTGTTCCGCTGCCTGCTGCGCAGCCATCGCAAGCTCAGCTCTTTTATCTGCTGCTTTTGACCGTAAAGCTTCATTATTAGCCCTTTCAGCTTCGGCATCAGCTCTTTCAGCTTCAGCTTTAACCCGCAGAGCCTCAGCCTTTGCTCGCAGAGCTTCACTGTCAGCTCGCTCGGTAGGAGTAAGATATCTGGTGTTATTTTCGTCATACCAATATAGCCATTCCCGTTGACTACTACTAAATAGTTGCCTTTCGGCACCGATAGCTATGCCTATTTCTGGCATCCAATAGGGTTGTTGGCCGTTGCTTTGTAGTACATATTTGCCATTAATTAATTTGTATAGTTGAAACTTGGCCTTTCTTTTGCGTAAAGGCACGTAGATTAAATAGTATATAATGCCGATTTCTTGGTGAATATCAAATTTGGTGGTGTTTTCGCTGCCTAGGGTTTTGGAAACAATTTCTAAGGCAAAGAGTGGTAAAACATTTTCTTCCCACAATACAAAGCTCGATCGCATATTTTCGTCGGCAGCCTGTGCTACTCCTAAACTTAATAGGCCGTCAGGAGCAATATGAGGTTTGTCTGGATGATAGTGAAAGGCCATGTCGATCGAGAACAACCAATTTGTTCGATCACGCCAGATATCTAACAAAATTGTTTTGAGCAACCCTGGTATCAACTCTTGTAGCTCGCTATCCACTGCTGCACCGTCTGAACAAGGTAATTCTGCTGCTGTTGGCAAGCCATCTCGAAACTGCAAGTCTTCGATCGTGGGGTTGCGCTTTTTTGCTAAGACGTTTGCTGTTTTGTGGGTTTTAGAACTTTGAACCAGTGGCGAAGTTGTCATTCAAGTTAGCCTTGCTAAACTCTGCACCATCAGTTTAGCTCATCATTAGCCAGACCGGGCAAGGGTTCGTTGAATTTGTTGAATATGGTCGATTCTCCTCTGGAGAAGCTACGCGAACGATTTTGGCTTTAGGCTGGGGACTGAGGCAGAGAGAGGAACTTTAGAGGCTTTTTTGGAATTTCATGGGTTCGGTAGTAGAATGCAGATGTATGGTATTACTCGTCATGGAGGTAATCATGGATGCTTTGGCAAAGGATTTAAACGCGAAGCTAATTCAATGGAAGCCGGAAACAACTGATAGAGTTCGTCAAACTATTTCAGAAATCATTGAAATGGCAGACTCCGGTGGCCTGGATATTCTTCCTTCGCGTACTGTTGAGCAAGATATATTAGATTTACTCGATGAACCTACAACCTGGTGAAGTTTGGCTGGCCGATCTTGGCTTAGCGGCGAAGACTCGTCCTGTTGTGATTGTGTCACGCCATGATACTGAGCCACCTAGGGCTTTGGCTATTTATGTCCTACTGACAACTCAGAATCGGGGAAGTTTGTATGAGGTCGCTTATAGGGTTAGTGCGGCTGGATTTATTTAATATAACTTATGGCCATTGTTGGCAGGCTTCGCGCATGGCTTGAACTACTAGGTTTAATGTTGATCGATTCTTTCTCAGAGACACTTCGTGAACGAATAAATAAACAGCTTAACAATCTCATTGATTTTTTAAAAGTTCGTGCATTTGCGACACTTCGTCAATCAACTACTGAACAATGAGTGCTTATATTCTAATGTCTGATCTTGATTTAGCGACAGAGACTCGAACTATAATGCTGCTATCAAGAAGCAATGAGATTAATATCTATCTCTAAAATTGTTGCTACTTCTTCACGACTGAAACCTTTCTGGATAAGTTTAGGCGCAATTTCTAATTTACCGTCTTCTTTGGCTTGGCGATAAATTTCCTCATTCTTGAACAATTCAGGATCTAGGCTGATGTTTTGCTCATCTTCAAACAGTTCTGGACAGAATTCTTGTAAATCTATAGCAAACTGCTCATTTGTTACATTGACAAAGTAGTTTTCTAACAATTCTGTAGTTTTGGCTATATCTATCATTGTGATGGCTCCTATAATTTATATCAAGTAACATTCTTGGATCAACGCTGGGTTGCGAACTGCAATCTGGACATGGGATAAGTCAAAAATTGCTGAGTTAGGGAAAATTCTCTCCCCTTCAATGAAGGTTGCTCTGATACTGTCAATGGGTTGTCCTTGCTTCAAAGAAAATTCGTGGACGAAATTTAAGAATGCACAATCCAGGCGATGAGCCGTGGAGCTATGGGGACTCTGTTGTGGTAGAGGTCGATTTAGCAATCTATTTCTCTCCATGAAGAGATTGTACAAATTTTTGAGCGCAGGTTGCCACCCTACGTCGAATAAATCGATGCAGTTTTCTAGCTGGATCTGAGCACAAATAACTGTTGGATCGTTGGGATGCTCTTGTGTTGCCCATTGTTTTGCTCTAATGGGTGCATCTTGGAAGAAATAAATACCGGTGCCGAGCCAGTCATAATCGTTATCGCTGGCTAGGAATCCATGATTCAGGATGTTGGCGGCTTTGGTTTGGCTGGTGCCATGGTATCCATATACGATCAGAGGGCTTTCCATAAATGCATGACTTTGCTATGTCTCAAGTATATGCTGTGAATGTCGATTAAGGAGAAAACCTGATGCGGAAATATACAACCCTGGCTGAAGAGTTAAGTGGTTTCTCAAAGGAACGCCAAGAATCGATCGAGGCCAAGGCTGTGCAGATTCGACAAGAAGAAATTACGCTCAAACATCTGTGCGAAAAACTTGGTTTGTCTCAAGCTGAGTTAGCACAACGGCTAGAGGTACAGCAGTCAGCTATATCTAAGCTAGAACGTCGTCAAAATTTGGAGTTAAATACATTGAGGTCTGTTGTCAATGCTTTGGGTGGCACGATCGAAATTATTGTTAGGGTTCCAGATAAAGAACCAATTCTCTTGAGTGATTATCAAGAATCTTGACCCCAAATAAGAATCTGGTGTGACTCTTAGATCCGTGGATTTTGGGCATGGGGTGTTCTGCGAAGGTAGAATGGTCAAAAGCTCCAAGTTTTTTTCAACGTCATTCAGCTATGGCTCAAATCCTTATTGATATTCCCGATGAACTTGCTCAACAGTTATCGCCTTTCCAAGGTCAATTTTCTGAGCTTTTTACTCGCCTAATTGGGACTCCTTTACTCAGACAAAATCTACCAGTTTTGCCTCATGCCAATTCTACTTACCAAGAAATTCTAGATTTTTTGGTAAGTCGTCCTACTTCGGAGCAGATTGTTGATTTTAAGGTTTCAGAGAATTCACACAATCGTTTGCAACAGCTACTCCAAAAAAACAGAGAGGCAGCATTGACTGCCACAGAAACTGCTGAACTAGATCTTTATGAACAACTCAACGACCTCATTGGCTTTCTAAAAGTCCGTGCGTTTGCGACGCTTCGCCAACCAACGACTGAACAATGAGTGCTTATATTCCAGCTTTGATCAGACAATTGGTTAGCCAGCGAGCAGCAGGGGTCTGTGAATACTGCTTGATACACCAAAATTTTTCGATATATAGTCATGAAATCGATCATGTCGTGGCAACCAAGCATGGTGGCCAGAGTGTTGAGGATAATTTAGTTGTTGCTTGTTTGCCATGTAATCGTCATAAAGGTTCCGATCTCACAAGTATCGATCCAATAGCTGGAGTTATTACACCTCTTTTTAATCCTCGCATTCAGGTTTGGTCAGATCATTTTGAGGTCGAGAATGCCTATAGAACCCATTTGAGATCTATTTTAGTCTGTGGCTAGCCTTTTGAGCATCAAGCGGATAAAGCAAAGATTGAGTTTTGCTTTAGCATTTTCTAA
>JAYSRP010000201.1:0-13481 GCA_043721015.1 Synechococcales cyanobacterium
GAGGTACCGGGCTTTTGATCGCTAAAAGGGGTGGTGGCGATGGTTAGAATATTCATAAAATTTTGATATAAAGTCAGCTCTGCACAGTAGTTTATAGCCTTGAGGGACTGGTGCAAAGTATTTTTTCATGAGATTTCCATTCGTCTCGGTCTAACGCCTTCAGGTGATGAGGCTTTGCTGGCAGCAGTGGCCAGAGGGTGAAGCCCTGGTGGTCTGGATGATGTGACCGATTATCAGTCGGATCGAAATGCTCACAAAGCCACACAGCGAGTACAATAGCAGAGACAAGTAATTTCGGTATATACTGTAAATGCGTTTCGAGTGGGACAACAACAAAGCCAAATCCAATGCAGTCAAACATGGCACCACATTTGAAGAAGCCATCACAGCCTTCGCTGACCCTGCCCTTTTGTTTACCGAAGATTCACTTCATTCTTGGGGAGAAGAACGGGAATGGGCGATTGGAGCAACAGAAAATGGCCTAATTGTAGTTATTGTTTTTACCATGCGGGATCAACAGATTAGAGTCATCAGTGCCAGACCAGCCACCAAACAGGAGCATCAAGAATATGAACCAGGAACCTGAATTTCCGTTCGATCGAGCGAGAAGAGTCACACCAGCAGAAAGCCAGAAATTCAGAGCAGCGATCTCTGAACAGTTTGGCCTGGAACTGAAAAAGCGTGGTCGCCCCAGCAAAGAAGAAGAAGACAAATATGAACCTATTTCGATCCGACTGCATCCTAAGATTTTAGTCTGGGCAAAGGAAGAAGCAGAAAAGCAAGGCATTGGCTATCAGACGGTAATCAATGAATTATTACTGGCACAAATTGGCCAATCATAATTTTTGCTGAAATCATCTTGCCAAAATATTCCCGAATTGACGTTGATCGATCTCGACTCCCAGTGAAAATTCTTTGCTCTCCAGAATTTATCGTCAGGCAAGTCACCGAATCAACAATTAAAGACGAATCACTACCACCTGCTGTCTATTAGCCATTTGAGATAATGATGTTTCCAGTCGTTCTTCCAAAGGTAGAGCGTTGGCACGTTGGTCAAAGATTATCAACCAGCCACTGCTTTGTTTCAGGCGGTCAAGATAGCCTTCTAGCTGCTCTAAGCCCTTGGTTAGCGGATCAGCTTGTTTGGTGCGCCAAACCTTTAATTCGATGCCCAGAATTACAGAGCCATAGCGTAAACATAAATCCATTCGATCGCGGCCGATCGCATACTCGCGCTCTAGAGTTCCTCCACCATTAATTACTCGATGAAGAAATGCCATCAACACCAAATGGGGTGCAATCTCTGGATAAGCGGCACTTTTCAGCAAAGCCTCGCCGTGTTGTAACCAGAAATCCATAAAAGCACGAAGCAATCTTTCTGTATCTAATTCACCTGTTGTAGTTAACCATGTGGGGCTAATCATCGGCAAACTATCCTGTGAACCCTGAGCAAGTACTCTAGGCAGCACCTCTCGATAAATAGGGTTGGCGATCACCAAGCCCCCTGCTGACTCCCGACGCAGCAGACCCAAATCCACCAAGTATTGTCGGTCTTCATTAGAGGTCTGGGGTAATTCTTGACTGCCCAGAATCGGTTCCATAATTACCTTCACCCGATCTTCTCGTAGGCGTTCCGCCAAACTATCTAAATGGGTGTCTTGACGACGAATCAGTATTTCTTTAGCCTCTTCCACCATTGCTGGTGTAATAGTTGTTGTTGGTTCTGGAGCAATTTCTTCGGTGAGTTGGCGAGCCAGAGCATTCACTAGCCAAGGCTGTCCTTGAGTGAGGTCAAAGGCTAACTGTGTTGCTTCTGGGACAAAGATTTGCCCAGTATCTGTGGTGTGCTGTTGATATAGCTCAGCCACTTCTGATTCGTTAAAATTCCGTAGTGTCAAGGATTCTACCTTGATATTGAAGGGGCTAGAAGTCTGTAGTCGAGCACTGCCTCCAGAAGCCACTTTGTAGTCTCGTACATCCCGGAGGCCGATAAGACTGATCGAACTCGGAAACCCATGTGGTCTGCGGGCGTAGCCATCGCGCAGTTGTCGCAATAGCGAAATCAAGGCTTGATCACGCCAAGCATCGACTTCATCAATGAATATGACCAACGGTAGGGGGCAAGCTTGGCTCCATTTTTGGAGGGCATGATTAATACGCTGCCCAGGCGGGGCATCATCCCAGGCTGGTGGCTGTAATTCTGGTAGTAAACGAAAGTCTAGGGTATCACGCCAGTTCGCTAGAATAGCCAGTTCAGCAGCGCCAACATCGTCACCAAAAGGCGCACCAATTTCTACTGATAGCACGGCAGATATATACTGGCCAGAGGCATTAAGCTGTTCTGCTAAAGATAAAATGGCGGTGGTTTTGCCGATTTGCCGAGGGGCATGAATCACAAAGTAACTGCGCTGGGCGATGAGTCGCTCTACTTGAGGAAGACGAGTTAGGGGAGGCAACATGTAGTGATTTTCTGCTTGGCAAGGGCCAGCGGTGTTAAACCAGCGGGGCATGGGTGTCAGGAGTAATGTTGCCTTTAGATCCTACTGTATTTCTGAGAAGAGGCAGCAGCTTTATTTTTTATTAACTGACTCCTAGTGGTTTAAGTTCATCGATCGATCCTAATTATGCCGTCAAAAAGATATAATAGGTTCAAGGTAGCTCACAGCATCATCAGCCAAAACATAAGACTACTGGAATCATTGCAAATTGGTGGCTATTAATGTTGTTTATGAGGTAAATTTGTGTCACAATTCAGCCTTCCTATACCACCCACATTTGATAGCGTAGAAGCCGATCGACTTCATCGTCAACAGCGATTGGCTGCGGCCTTTCGGTTATTTGCCCACTACGAGTTCGATGAAGGCATTGCCGGACATATCACAGTGCGCGACCCCGAATATCCTGACTGTTTTTGGGTCAACCCAGTAGGCATGTATTTTGGTCATATTCGGGTATCAGATCTATTGTTGGTTAACCATCAAGGCGAAGTGATCCAAGGCAACAAGCCGGTCAATAAAGCTGCTTTTGCAATCCATTCCCAAATCCACCAAGCCAGACCAGACATAGATGCGGCTGCTCACTCCCACTCACTTTATGGCAAAGCTTGGTCAACGTTAGGACGATTGCTCGATCCGATCACTCAGGATGCCTGCGCTTTTTACGAAGATCATGGGTTGTTTCAAGACTACACCGGAGTAGTTTTAGATACATCGGAAGGCCAGCGGATTGCTACCACCCTGGGAAGTAAAAAGGCTCTGATCCTGCGAAATCATGGCTTATTAACTGTTGGTCAAACAGTAGATGAGGCTGTCTGGTGGTTTATCTCGATGAATCGCTGTTGTCACGCGCAACTGCTGGCGGAAGCAGCCGGAAAGCCAGTGCTGATTGATTCTGAAACAGCTTGCTTGACCTATCACCAGATTGGTACTCATTTTAAGGGATGGTTTAGTTTTCAGTCTCTGTATGAAATGATTGTGCGTCAGGAACCAGATTTACTTAATTAACAATAATATAGTCAATGTACACCGTTCCGAAAAAATCATGGTAGTTAATGAATTGTCAATGAATGCTGATCCATATAAGCTTGTAGCTGTTCCACTGTCATTCCTTCGTGAGACGTAATATAGTATGTTCCATGCCAAAACGCATCAAATGAAACTTGAGGCTGTAAACGTTGCGATAGCCTTTGTTTGGCAACATGGCACTAAATAAAAATTATGATTTATAATGAGGTAAAGGACAGTCCTTCTATTACCGGTATCAAACTAATTACCACTCTAGGATCGAAAAATTGTAAACATTTTCACTTCATGTGGAATTTGGCACAAAACCCTTTTCAATCTACCAGGTAATTTTCAAATAACCAGGAGGTCAGGTATGAATACGTCGTCATTTCAACTATCTTTGGAGCAAGATTTCCAAATGAGACTTATGGAGCGATCGATGCAGGAGATGAGCAAAGAACAGTTGCAGGATATGCTGCTGCAAATTGTGCGACTGCTGCTTGTCAAAGAAAACATCATTCGTGATTTAGTTAAGAGCTGTGTGTTAGGATCTGTAATGTAGTTATAAGGCATCCAACATTTGCATCTTTTGTCAGCAGGTGTTTTTGCCAAAAGTTGTCAGCATTACTAGAGTGCCTACAAGAAAATCTCCGGTGAGGAGTTTAATCCGATCGGTTGATAGTTTCTGGGTAGGTTCTCATATCGTTGTGGGAGATTAGGTGTGAAAACTCTCTTTGCAGATCGGATGAATCATCTAGGTACTGAATCTGCTTTTGATGTCTTGGCCAAGGCCAAACGACTAGAAGCCCAAGGGAAATCTATTATTCACCTAGAAATTGGTCAGCCAGATTTTCCTACCCCTACCAATATTTGTAGCGCAGCCTCCCAAGCTATGCAAGCGGGCTACACGGGCTATGGGCCTGCCGCTGGGCTGTGGGAACTGCGCGAAGTAATTGCAGCATACATTTCCCAAACGCGCGGAATTGCCATTCATCCAGAAGAAGTTGTAGTCACGCCGGGGGCAAAGCCAATTATCTTTTTTACGCTGCTGGCTCTAGTTAATCCTGGCGACGAGGTTATTTACCCCAACCCAGGGTTTCCAATCTATGAGTCGGTGATTCGTTTTGTCGGTGCTCGGGCAGTTGCTTTACCGTTGCGGGAAGAGAGTGGTTTTCGCTTCCGCATTGAGGACTTAAAAGCAGCTATTTCGACCCGAACCCGGCTGTTGATTTTGAACTCTCCCCAAAACCCGACAGGTGGATGCTTAACAGCCGCAGATTTAGAGGCGATCGCAGCTCTGGCTCAGCAACATGACTTTTATATTCTCTCCGATGAAATTTATTCTCGCATACTGTACGAAGGTACACATCAAAGCATTTTGCAATATCCTGGTATGAAAGAACGCACGATTTTGCTAGATGGTCATTCTAAAACCTATGCCATGACGGGATGGCGGTTAGGCTATGGCATTGCACCGCAGCCGATCGTGGAAATGATGGAGCGACTGATGATCAACTCTAATTCTTGTACTTGTTCTTTTACTCAAATGGCCGGAATTGAAGCGCTACAAGGATCTCAAGATTCGGTAGCAGAGATGGTCGCTGAATTTAAACAACGACGAGACGCTATTGTTGCTGGTCTGAATGAAATCACCGGCATTCATTGTTTAAAACCAGCCGGAGCTTTTTATGTGTTTCCCAATGTTCAAGCCTTGCCGATTTCCTGTGATGCTCTGGCAGACTACTTACTAGCAGAAGCGGGTGTCGCGGTACTTTCCGGTACGGCCTTTGGTGCTGGTGGCGATGGCCATCTCCGGATTTCTTATGCAAATTCTCTCCAAAATATTCATGAAGCATTAGCAAGAATTAAAGCCGCAATTTACAGACATCCGCAAATGCAGAGGAGGACAGTATGACAGCCCTTGACTTAGAGTGGATTCGCGGCCATTTTCCAGCACTATCTCGCCCCGGCGAACAGCCGGTGGTGTACCTGGATGGCCCAGGTGGCACCCAGGTTCCGGGCAGCGTGATCGATGCGATCGCCCACTATTTAACCACTTCTAACGCTAATGCCCATGGAGCCTTTGCCACCAGTCGCCGCACCGATGCCATAGTTATAGAGGCCAGACAGTCGATCGCTGATTTTTTAGGATGTGACACTAAAGAAGTGGTGTTTGGAGCTAATATGACCACTCTGACTTTTGCCTTGAGTCGATCGATCGGTCGGGTGCTAAAGCCGGGGGATGAGATTATAGTTACCAGTTTGGATCATGATGCTAATGTAGCTCCCTGGATGGCCTTAGCAGAACAAGGAGTAGTAGTGCGAATGGTCGATGTGCAGACCAAGGACTGCACTCTGGATATGGATCATTTAGCAACTCTATTGAATGCCAAGACCAAGCTGGTGGCGGTATGTTATGCCTCCAATGCGGTAGGCACCATCAATGACATTGCCCAGATTGTGCAGCTCGCCCATGCTGTCGGTGCGTGGGTCTTTGTAGATGCCGTGCACTATGCGCCTCATGGTCTGGTGGATGTCCGATCATTGGACTGCGATTTTTTAGTTTGTTCTGCTTATAAGTTTTTTGGGCCACACCTGGGAATTTTATATGGCAAACGAGAGCTGCTGGCTCAACTCTTACCCTATAAAGTGCAAGCAGCTCTCAATGAAGATCCTGGACGATGGGAAACCGGCACACTCAACTTTGAAGCTCTGGCTGGCACGATCGCTACGATCCAATACCTGGCCAAACTCGGTCGGCATCTACAGCCTAATGCTAGCAGCCAACGAGCGGCGCTCATCACGGCCATGAACGCTATTCAACAGTATGAGCAACAATTGGCTAGCCATCTCATCGCCAACTTACTAGCTATGCCAGAAGTGCAAATCTATGGCATCACCAAGCCAGACCAACTACACCAGCGCACACCTACCGTAGCCCTGAAAGTATCGGGGCAAACTGCCGAAGAAACTGCCATTGCCCTAGGCGATCGAGGGATTTATACCTGGCATGGAAACTTCTATGCCATCCACCTCACCGAACGGCTGGGAGTAGAAGCGATCGGCGGCTTGCTGCGCATCGGTCTAGTACACTACAACACCCTGGAGGAGGTGAATCATTTTCTGAATATACTCCAGGCGATTAGGGTTTGAATCTGAAGAGGTTATATCCATGTATATGCAAACACAAACGTTTAACTGTCAAACAGACTATGCTCTAGAAACACTAAACTTGGTGAATCTGGACATCCTTTCATCCTTTTTTGAGAATTTACCAGTCGATCCCTATCTGGCCGGTAACTACCGATTTCGTCGTTTATCTCGCTTCCAGATCATCGACAACTGCGTCACCCAATTATCCCCTGGTGCCCTCTTTCAAACCAAAGCCTACAATTCCTTAGTCGGTGATGTGGTGCGCAAGTTTGCTGGCATCAAGCCAGAACTTATTGCACTGGATGATTTTCAAAAAATCTGTCTAGAGTTTTTTGACTTCTGCCAGGTATGCACCCCTTTCCACGAAATCGATGTTCATCAAATCCGGATCGTGGCTATGCCTCAGGCAGTAGGACATCCTGCCCCAGAAGGGATTCATCAAGATGGCGTTGATCTAGTCGGGATCTTCTGTGTCACCCGCCAGAATATTGAAGGGGGTCTGACTTCCCTCTATCGATCGAAGGAAGAAGCTCCTATTTTTACCAAAATTCTGAATCCTGGTGAATTACTCGTCTTCAATGACAAACAATTCTTTCACTTTACATCTATGCTTCAAGCACTTGCCGCAGCACCTGGTATCCGCGATGTATTTGTCTTGACCTGTCCCGGACTTTTACCCCCTGAGAATGCCAAAAATTGACTAGACCAAGGTACTACTATCGGCAAATCGATCGAGAGTATTAGGAATATCTGTTATGAAAAAGATTTTAGTGACTGGTGCCATCGGTCAACTGGGCAGCGACTTGGTAGCATCTTTACGACAGCAATTTGACCCCTCCCAAATTATTGGCAGTGGGCGCAAACTAATCCACAGTATTCCCAATGCTGCACTGCCCTATGAAATGCTCAATGTCCAAAACTTGCAACAGCTACACACCATCATTGAACATCACAATATTGGTAGCATCTATCACCTGGCCAGTCTCTTGTCGGCCAAGGGCGAAATCCACCCAGAGATTTGTTGGGACACTAATATCAATGGTCTCAGAAACGTGCTAGAAGCCGCCAAAATGTACCGATTAAAAGTTTTTTGGCCTAGTTCTATTGCCGTATTTGGTAACGATACCCCTAAGGTAGACACCCCGCAAATTACGGTAACTAATCCATCGACGATGTATGGCATCACTAAAGTCACCGGCGAAATGCTCTGTCACTACTATGCCCTGCAATTTGATGTAGATGTCCGCAGTTTGCGCTTACCAGGACTAATTAGCTCTCACACTCCGCCGGGCGGCGGCACTACTGACTTTGCGATCGAAATTTTTCATGCCGCGTTACAAGCAGGCACTTACACCTGCTTCCTCCGTCCTGATACCCGTCTGCCCATGATGTATATGCCCGATGCTATCCGGGCGATTCAGGCACTAGTGACAGCAGATTTGCCGCCCCGGCACCCTAGTAGTTACAACGTATCTGCCTTGAGTTTCTCGGTGGCAGAACTAGTGACAGAAATTCAGAAGCATCTACCCAGCTTCACCTGCTTCTACCAGCCCGATTTTCGGCAGGCGATCGCCGATTCTTGGCCATCAGTTATTGATGATAGTCAGGCTAGGATAGATTGGGGATGGCAGCCAGCCTATGATCTATCAGAGATCGTCGTAGATATGCTGGCCAAACTTGCTAATCAGGGAGTTATCACTAGCAAGCCTGCTCAGTCAAAAATAATAGTTATATAGACGTTAGGCAGGATAATTTGCTATGTTAACCACGGCTGCTACAATCTTTCAATCTATTCTGGCTGAAATTCGCCAAAATGACCTTTATAAAGAAGAACGAATTTTGATATCTCCTCAAGATGCCGAAATTACTGTGCAGGGCAACCAAGAAGTGATCAATTTTTGTGCTAATAACTACTTGGGTTTGGCTAACAACCAGGAGCTAATTGCGGCGGCGATCGAGGGAATTTCCCGCTATGGTTACGGTTTGGCATCTGTCCGCTTCATCTGCGGCACCCAATCTATTCATAAAGCATTGGAAGCAAAAATTTCTACCTTTTTGGGCACCGATGATACCATTCTTTACTCATCTTGTTTTGATGCCAATGGCGGGTTATTTGAAACACTGTTAGATGAAAACTGTGCAGTGATTAGTGATGCTCTGAATCATGCCAGCATTATTGATGGTATTCGACTATGTAAAGCCCAGCGGTATCGCTATGCCCACGGCAATCTTTTGGAACTAGAACAAGCGCTGCAAGCATCTCAATCTGCCAAAATTCGGTTAATTGCCACCGATGGGGTCTTTAGTATGGATGGCAGTATTGCCAATCTGCCAGCTATTTGCAATTTGGCCGAACAGTATGATGCTTTGGTGATGGTGGATGACAGCCATGCTACAGGTGTCTTGGGCCTGACCGGACGGGGTTCGATCGAGCACTGGGGTGTAACAGGTCGGGTAGATGTTATCACCAGCACCTTAGGTAAAGCGTTGGGAGGAGCCTCGGGTGGATTTACTTCAGGAAGACAGGTGATTATTGATTTACTGCGTCAGCGATCGCGCCCCTATCTTTTTTCTAATACTCTGGCTCCGGCGATCGCCTATACCAGTATCAAAGCCCTAGATCTGATCAGTAATGCCACCGATCGCCGTGATCAATTAATGGAAAATACCAGCTATTTTCGTCAGCAGATTGGAGATCGGGGGTTTGACATCAAACCAGGCATTCACCCCATTATCCCGATCATGCTCTACGATGCCAAACTAGCCAAAGGCATGGCAGAAGAGCTTTTGGCGGCAGGAATTTATGTGGTTGGTTTCAGTTATCCGGTTGTGCCCCAAGGGCAGGCGCGTATTCGGGTGCAGATTTCTGCTGCTCACACTCGCCAACATTTAGACTGCTGCGTTGATGCTTTCACTAAAGTCAGGGAAAAATTCCAACGGTAGCTTAGACGTTTTCGCTACTCCTGCCAAGTTTTTGGTGCTAAAGTACTGCTTTTTGCTCATTATCCAGTAGCAAGCCTAGTTTTGTAGCTGTGCATCAATTTGTCTCACTACTGTCAGTGCCGAATAACTAACTCCGGCGGTGCCTTCGCCGGGATGGGTCGAGTCGCCGACCAACCATAAACCATCGATCGGGGTGCGATTTGCCACGCCAAAGGGGCCAAAAGTTGCTACGCGCTGACCCACTCCACCTACATAGCCCCGATAGCGACCAGTGAACTTCTCGAAAGTTTGGGGTGTACCGGCTTCACAGACTTCGATATATTCAGGGCTGAGCTGGAAAAAAGTGGAAAGGCGATCGATCGCTTCCTTGGTATACTCGGCCTTCATTGCCGCCACATCGGCATCAGGGGCATACCATTTATTTGGGTCAGTGAAAGACGAAGCAATAATTGTGGCCTTGCCTGCTGGTGCCCGACCATCGCCTTCTTTGCTCACCGAGACAAACAGCGAATTGTTTTCGCCAATTACTCCATATTCGTCATAAAGGAACTGGAGGTGGGGTGGACAGTCTGCTGGGATGGCCGATCGATCGACTCCCAAATAAATCACAAAAGCCGCTGAAGGGGTGGGTAATTTGGCAGTTGAGCGCCGATAGTTTTGCCAGCCCCAAGATTTTGCTGGGGCTTGGTGATTGATCGAATTCTCAGGATGGTTACTGAGCGAAGCCGAAGTGACCATTTCAGCGAGATTCTGAATCGGGACATTGGCTACTACATAATCAGCAGACTCGACCCAGCTCTCCCCAGTTTTGCTGTTGGTTACTGCTACCCCAGTCGCACCTTTGTTATCAGTCTGGATTTCGGTGACTTGGTGGCGCATAAACAGCTTGCCGCCATCGCGTTCTAAAGAGGCTATTAATCGATCGGCCAAGGTTTGCATACTGCCATTTAAATGGTACAGACCCTGAGGTGCTTGGGAGACTCCCAAGGCAGTCGCTGCGTATAATAAAGCGGTTTCTGCTGCGGTTACTTGGGAATATAGTTTAAGCTGCAAATCTAAAAATAGCCGGAGACGATGATTGTTGCCTAAACCCAGCCAATGCAGGGCATCGCCGACGGTGGCTAGGGTGAAAGGCACCGTCAGTAAGGTATCTGGGCGCACAGCTCCCAGAAGCTGACCAATATCCCAGAGGCTGCGTGGTGGTAGTACTGGGTCACGGCTTTGGAATTGCCAGCTAATCTCGAACAGTTTTTGTAATAGACTCCAGAATGTCTCGCTACCCGGAAATTGCTGTTCTCGTTCGGCTTGCCAGCGCTGCGGATCGCGCCAGACTGAGATGGGGGTGGTTTCGTTTGGTAAGAATACGGCGCAGGCGGGGTCGCATTCAGTGGCGGGGGGCAGGTCTATCTCTAGTTCGGCAAAGATGCGGTGATGGATGCCGCCCGGTTCTAGTCCGGCTACTTGGGTGGCACCAACATCAAAGGTGTAACCGCGTCGTTGAAATGTGGAAGCACAGCCGCCGGGAACGATCGCCTGATCAAAGACTATTATTTCATGCCCGCGTTTGGCCAACAGTGCTGCGGTGGTCGCGCCGCCAATTCCTGCTCCGACTACAACGATTTTTGCCATGGATTGTGTTTGTTACGTTTCTTTACAAAGATTATAGTACTTTGCCAAAACCCTGGCTACTCAATAATGGGTAATGGTTCTCACTGTTACTGCCAATTAAATTTAGAGGCTCACACTAACGGTGAAATTAGCTCGATAATCGTTATTTCAGGTCTAGATTGGATTGGCACAATAGTCCTTTTACGTTATCTGCTGCATAAATAACAGCAACGATCTATTGACGGCGCGTGAATTACAAATTGTCAAATTAGTTGCTTTAGCTTACAGGTGGAAGCCCCGCGCTCTACCGCTTCGGTGAGTGTCGGGATGAAAGCCGAGTGAGTTGACGATTACAACCGAGCCACACAACGTGCAGCGTTTGGGGTTTGAGGTTGGATAACCTGCCACGCACGGGTCTGAGATTGCCTCAGACCAAACGTGTACGCAGGTCGGAAACGAGCAAACCTATTGAGTTTTTTGCCTGTCTTTGATATTATTGACTTAGAGCAACCCCAAAGTCATGTTAAAAGCTGTTAAAGTCCGAATTTACCCCACTGAAGCCCAGCAGATTCATCTTGCTCAGGCTTTCGGTTGTGTGCGTTGGGTCTGGAATCAGTCTTTGGCTATAATGACCGCAACTTATCAAGACGCACAAATGCCGAAATTGGGACTGAGCTAATCTTCGGCGGGTTGATTTAGCAATAGCTCGGCCATCCCTACAAATTCCACGCCTTCGGGGGAGATATCAAAACAGCATGGTAAAACTTTCATCCCTTTGGCAACAGCCGATCGAAAGAGTTCTCCATACACTTTGTCTCGACTATCGCAGGGCGCAAACTTTTTCACATCGCCTCGATTGATCAAATACAACATCACCGCAGTAGAAGCGGGCATAATCCCCATCAAATCTTCCAAATGCTTTTGGCCTCGGGTCGTGACCGTATCAGGAAATAAGGCAGTGTCACCTTCAACCAAAGTGGCATTTTTAACTTCTAAATATATCGGACGCTCTTTTCCCGCCAGCACAAAATCAATGCGGCTTTTACCCAGGCGGCCATATTTTACCTCAGTTTTAATTTCGCCATATGCGCCCAGTTCTGGGAAAAGATGTTGTTCTAGGGCAAGCTTAATAATTTTGTTTGGTAGATTAGTATTGATACCCACCCAGGTATTATCGGCGTGAATCAACTCCCAAGTATAGGCTAGCTTGCGCTTAGGGTCACTGCTGCGCGAGACTTTTACCGATGCGCCAATTTCGCAGACTCCGATCATCGGGCCAGTGTTGGGACAATGAGCCGTAATTAGTTCGCCGCTATCCAATTGAATATCAGCAAAAAAGCGCTTGTAGCGGTTAACCAGAGTACCAGATTCGAGGGGCGGATAAGTATAGAGCATCGATCCAGTTATTGTGTCCTGCTGCACCATACCATGGTGCTTGCCCCGCGCTACAATGCACTTCTAAATAGATAAATACCCTAATTCTGTAATGGACAAAATCAAATTCGGCACCGACGGCTGGCGCGGAGTTATCGCCCAAGAATTCACCTTCGATCGGCTTCTGAAAGTTGCTCCGGTAGCTGCCCAAGTTTTGCTCGATACCTTTGGAGCCAAAACCCAAAATCGGCGGATTATGGTGGGCTACGATCGGCGCTTTATGGCCGAGATTTTTGCCCAGAAAATGGCCGAAGGTCTACGCAATGCCGGATTTGAAGTATTTATTGCCGAAGATTTTGCCCCGACCCCCGCTCTGAGCTGGGCAGCTTTTGACCAAAACGCTTTGGGCGCATTGGTGATCACTGCCAGCCACAACCCAGGTCATTATCTGGGACTAAAAGTTAAAGGCAACTTTGGCGGTTCCGTAGCACCCGAACTCAGCGAAAAAATAGAAGCCCGCTACGGCGAGACAATTTCGACTGGTCATCCTGGCAGCCTGACTAAATTTGATCCTTGGCCGAGCTACTGTGCCGCAATTAGCAAATTGGTAGATATCGCTAAAATTCAGAAGCTGGCTCAGAGCGGCAAAATTCGGATCTGGACAGATGCCATGAATGGCGCAGCCGCGACGGGCTTGATTCGCTTAGTTGGAGACTCGGTACAAGAGCTGCGCGGAGAGCGAGACCCATTGTTTGGTGGTAGTGCCCCCGAACCCTTAGCTGCCAACCTCCAAAAACTCTGTGCTGCGGTGCGAGATGGCCAAAAGCAACACCCCGACAGCATTGCTGTGGGCTTAGCCTTTGATGGAGACAGCGATCGAATTGCCGCCGTAGACAAAGA
>JAYSRP010000202.1:0-5551 GCA_043721015.1 Synechococcales cyanobacterium
CCGGCTCCCCTTCTCCCGCCCTGGGAGAAGGGGCTGGGGGATGAGGGTCTTTCAATGCTATTTATGGGGTCTTTGTCCCGCTTTGAATTGATACCCAATCTAAGTAGCCTTCGATCGAGCATTATTCATTTTTGCTAAGCCTGTTCGACTGATTTGTTGCATCCTACGCTAAAGTAAGAATGTCTAAAAAATGACTAATTATGAAAATTACACATATAAAAGTTGATAATTTTAAATCCTTAGTTAATTTTAACCTACCCTTAGCTAAGTTTAGTTGTTTAGTGGGATTAAATAGTTCCGGGAAGTCAACAGTACTACAATTTTTTGATTTTTTATCTCAGCAGGTTAAAGGTGATCTCAGTGGCTGGCTAAAAAGACGACAATGGAATTCTACAGATATCAATTCCAAGTTAACTCGCAAACAAAATGTTGACTTTGAAATTTCACTTTCTGACGTGGGAGACTTGGGTATTGATGTTGAAATTAAGTGGGCGGCCAGCTTTAATCGCCAGACATTGCGCTGTACTAGTGAGAGACTAGAATGGGGTAGCGACCTTTTATTAAAAGTTGAAGATGGAAACTATCATATCTGGTCTCTTGACCCAGAAGACACAGAGATATCAAGAGTTCTTAATGAAGTTATGACAGTTCGTGTCATGAGGCGGAAGAGTGTCTTATCTGGGCAAATCCCTTTTGAATATCAAGGATCTATCTTATCAAGAATAAGTGAAGCTAAACTGCCGCATAAGTTGCGTAAATTTAGAGATTTTTTTAGCTGTATAAACGCCTTAGATCTTTTGGCTCCTGAGCTGCTCAGACAGAGAACAAGAGACGCAGAAAACAGCTTGGGGATAGGAGGCGAAAAGCTGTCTGCATTTTTGCATGAACTAGGAGAAGAGAAACAGATAGCCATTCAAGAACAACTTGGCAAGGTTTATCCAAACTTTAAAAGCATTGATATTTCATCCCTGCGTTCTGGATGGAAGAGCTTGTCGATTCAGGAACAGTTTGATAATACTACAGTCAAATCAGAAGCCCGCCACGTTGCAGATGGATTACTTAGAATGCTAGCTGTCTTCGCTCAGTTATCCAAATACCAGAGTTTTTTGCTATTGGATGAAATTGAAAATGGAGTTAATCCAGAATTAATTGAATTTTTGATAAATTACTTAATTGAATCTTGGCCACAAGTGTTAATCACTACCCATAGTCCCATGGTGCTCAATTATTTGGATGATGAAGTGGCGATCGAAGGTGTTATCTATATCTATAAACAACTCAATGGCGCTACCAAAGCAATTAGACTTTTCGATATTCCCTCCATGCGTAAAAAACTAGAAATTATGGGAGCAGGCGAAGTCTACGAAGACACTATGCTAACCCAGCTCAACCAAGAAATTAGCGAGATGACCTGATGTTTTTGATTCTTAGTGGTGAAGGAGCTTCGAATATTGGGGTATCAGATCAAGAAACAGCATTTAAAGATCGACTCGCAGCGGCCTTGGAAATTTTATAACCCTCGCATCAGCTCTGCTGTCACCTGGGGCTGCTCCAAATGAGGCACATGACCACAGTTCTCCACCCATACCAACTTGCTTCGAGGCAATAGCCGCTGGAATCGATCGGCACCCTTCACCCCCAAAATCTTGTCCTGCCTGCCCCACAAAATCAGCGCAGGCTGCTCAATCTGACCCAAAAGATCCCCAAAATTTCCATAGCCCCCACTTTTAGTAAAACCAATCAAAGCCTCCCGCCAACCCACGCATTGTAAATGCAGCGCCGCACAGACCCGCGCATCTTCGCTTGCCCACACCGCATCAAAATAGGCCGCCTTACTCACTCCCTGCCGAATCTTAGGGTTACTTAAAAAACTCGTAGCCAGCCGATCGAGCGGTGGAAACATTAACTTGCCAATCTTGGGCGGCTGCTGCAAGCCCGCACTGTCAATCAAAACCAACTTCTCCACGGCCTGGGGATACCTCAGGGTAAAATCGATCGCCGCCGCTCCGCCCATCGAAGCCCCCACAATCACCATTGGTCGCTGAATCAGCGTCTGCCAAAAGCTATATAGATGCTCACAAATACTCGCTGGACTAAAATTTAAGCCCATAGCTCTTTCTGTAAACCCAAACCCCAACAAATCTACCGCCCAAGTTTCGCACCCCTCAGCCAACAAAGGATGCAACCTGCGCCACTCCATCACCGAACTATCAAACCCGTGCAGCAGCAAAATCGGCGTGCCGCTTCCCAGCCGCACAAAGCTAGTAGAAATCTCTTGACCCTGAGTAGAAATAGCTTGAAATTGCAGCCGATCGAGCTGGGAAGTCGAAGCATCTTCAGTTAAAGCTTGGGCAGCAGTAGTAATGGCAGCAGACAACATGAGTAAAGTTCCAAAGGTCTTGCCAGTTTAGCAACAAACAGCAAAATGGCGACCAGCAGGTCGCCATCGAGATAAACATCTTTGCCTTCGGGAAAAACTAGTCGAGCTGCACAGCATTGATATCGATCGACTCGGGTTCGCCGGTCTTAGTAGTATCATTCACTCTGGTACTGCGCTCTTTCAGCTTCGCACTGACTACTTGAGACAGCTCAGCAACCAAAAGACCAATCACAACGCCGTCATCAATCCAGCCAATAACCGGGATAAAATCCGGTGAAATATCGATCGGACTAACGATATAAGCCACAGATGCCAAGACTACCCACCAACGATACTTCGGATTTTGTAACAGACCGCGATACCAGTTGTAGAGAGATTGGATGGAAAAGTTCATTTCTTTAAGCCTGGTTGGTTCGACATTTACAATCATGCCAGACCTGCCAGAAAAAAAGGTGAGGTTGGCTACACTCTTAAAGTCGTATATCCCGAATGTTGAGCGAGAAGCTGGGAACGAAAGAATTTTGCCGCTAGAATTTAATACAGCGCTAAAAAATGTTGAATGGTACGGTGCACTGCCTACCCTTACCAGCAAAATTAGTCAAAATTAAAAAAGACATTCGAGCAACAGACACTCCCATGAACATTTCCCGCTTGACTCGTTTCTTTGCAGCTTTACTTTGTGCTATTTGCCTGTGGTGGGTGCCACCTGCTACTGCGGAAGTTGTCCTGCCAGCACCGGGCTTGCCGCCAGCTAGTCCACCGCTTAGTACCTTAATAAAAACCACCAGTAGTGATGGCAGTAGCTTTGTCGCAGTAGCAGTTCGCAAAGTTGGTGCAGCGGTGGTGCGGATCGACACTGAAAAAACAGTTAATCAGAAGATCGATCCAGCCTTAGAAGACTTTATGTTTGGGATGCCGATGCAGCCCCAACAGCAAAAAATGCGCGGTCAAGGCTCAGGTTTTATTATTGATAGCCAGGGCATTTTGCTCACCAACGCTCATGTGGTTAACGAAGCCGATCGAGTAACTGTTACTCTCAAAGACGGTCGCACTTTTGACGGCAAAGTTCAGGGCGTAGATCCTGTCACCGATTTAGCCGTAGTCAAAATCAGCGGGGCCAAAAACTTGCCTGTGGCACCACTGGGTAAATCGGACGAGGTGCAGGTAGGAGACTGGGCGATCGCGGTGGGCAACCCTCTGGGCTTAGATAATACTGTAACTTTGGGGATTGTGAGCACCCTCAAACGCTCCAGCGCCATGATCGGGATGGGCGATAAGCGGATTGAGTTTATTCAAACCGATGCGGCAATTAATCCGGGCAACTCTGGTGGACCACTGTTAAACGGCCAAGGTGAAGTGATTGGCATCAATACTGCCATTCGAGCCGATGCTACCGGCATTGGGTTTGCGATTCCGATCGACAAGGCCAAGACTATTTCGATGCAGTTGGCCAAGGGTGAGAAAGTGTCTCATCCTTACTTAGGCATTCAAATGGCTACGGTGACACCCCAGTTGGCGATCGAAAACAACACCGACCCTAACTCGGCTTTTCGGGTGCCGGAAGTCAATGGAGTCTTAGTAGTACGGGTATTACCCAATACTGCTGCGGCCAGCGCTGGAATGCGACGCGGCGATGTAATTTTAGATGTGGACGGTATGCCAGTGGCTAGCTCTGAAGAACTGCAAAACTTGGTGGAAAATAGCCAGGTCAGCAAAAGATTAAATCTGACGATCGAGCGTCGAGGCAAGAGTAAACAAATTGTGATTAAGCCCGGAGAATTGAATTCCTAGAGCACTGTCAATTTTCTTGATAAAGCGAGCGCTAAAATGCTGGCTTTTTTTATAGTAACTGCGGCAATAGCTTAAGCCAATTTGCTGATTTACTAACTACAATATGCGTATGGGTTTTGGCTGAAAGGCTAGATCTGAATTCTGATTAGCTGATGTGGCACAGCTCTTTCTGTGGTCGATTGACTGTATTGACTCATATTTTGGATCACCGCCATATATATAACGGCTGTTAATTACTGACTTGATGTGTCACTATAATTCTCTGGATACCCCGTCGGGTGTAGGCGTTGATACATCACATCGATAATTTT
This sequence comes from Synechococcales cyanobacterium, assembly GCA_043721015.1. GTDB lineage: Bacteria > Cyanobacteriota > Cyanobacteriia > Cyanobacteriales > Chamaesiphonaceae > JAAFHZ01. Next base: position 4,483 of record JAYSRP010000202.1, read on the forward strand.
TGTGGAGATAACACAGTGAACAAAAAACCTTTGAGTCTGCCAACCTTAGAAATCAAAGATTTTTCAGTTGAGGAAGGAAAAGATGCCATATTTACGATCGGGACTAGCTCTGCGGCTTACAAAGGAAATAAGCTTAAGCTAACCGTAGGAAATGGTACTGCTATTGCACCCGATGATTACCTTTTAACCAATCTAGAATTTTCGACAGATGGCACCAACTACCAGCCTTTTACCAATGGCAATGAAGTTAGCTTTGAGCCGGGTACAGACTGCTTTTATTTGAAAGTCAAAACCGTTGATGATAATGTGGTTGATGCTAACCTAGCGCCAGGGAATATTTTTACTGACAGAGAGAATTTCACTTTAACCGCTACTCCTGTTACCGGGTTTGGTGGTGGTGCCGTGACCGGTAATGCCTTAATTTTAGATAATGATGTACAAAAGATTTCGGTAGTATCGAACGGCGATAAGTTTGAAGGAGAATTTGCTTCTTGGACTGTTTCTGTAGATAAAAACAGTGATTATAAGTGGAGCTGGGCAAAGTTCAACTTGGTTGATGGCACTACCGATCGGGCGAATGATTACGACCCCAACACCCTAGAAGTCTCAATCAACAACGGTGGAACTTGGACCAAGCTCGTTGAAGATGACAATTTTGGCTTTGCCTTCAAGCCCGGTTTAACTTCTGCTCAAGTGCGGGTCAAAACTAACACTGATACCCGTATAGAAGGCTCAGAATCACTGATTCTAAAAGTCTCACCCAATAATGAAGGTTTGGGACATTTAAACCCCACCATAGTACAGGCTGCTTTAAATATCAAAGATCCGATCGTCGGAAATCCAGGAACACCAGTGCCGCCGGTAACACCAGTGCCGCCGGTAACACCAGTGCCGCCGGTAACACCAGTGCCGCCGGTAACACCAATTCCACCGGTAACACCAATTCCACCGGTAACACCAGTGCCACCGGTAACACCAATTCCACCGGTAACACCAATTCCACCGGTAACACCAATTCCACCGGTAACACCAATTCCACCGGTAACACCAATTCCACCGGTAACACCAA
>JAYSRP010000203.1:0-13426 GCA_043721015.1 Synechococcales cyanobacterium
GATCAGTAAGAAGTTTTGGATAATTTTTTGCAGCCACAAAGGTTTATTGGCTACCTCTGGCTCGATCGGCTCTGCCTCTGGCGCTTTAGGTAACGTAACACTACAGTGCATTAATACCAAAGAAGCATTATCATGACCATTATCAATGCGGGCCTGTTCGATCCATTCGGCCACGGCCATATCTAAGGGCAACTCGCCATCCAAAATCAAAGGCACATAGTCTGACCAAGATCTTTCGACTAGCCGTCGATCGCTCAAGCCATCGGAGCAGAGTAATAAGACTCCATCTTCGATTACCATCAGTCGCTGCGCCATCGGCTGTAAGTTGACGCTATCCTTCATGCCCAAAGCCTGAGTCAAAGACCCAGCATCGATGCGGCCAGCGGCCTGCCAGGGCATACTTTTACCCCGCTGTACTTCTCGTTGGGCTACGTCATCATCGACGGTGAGCAGTTGGCAAGAGTTGCGGGTAATCCAATAGGCGCGACTATCGCCCACATGGGCAATATAAATTTCGTGAGAGTTACCAATGCCATGCTCTCCACTAGTTTTTGGAGTCGGCACTTTTTGAGGTAACTGCATGGCCATCACCAAAGTCGTTGCCATCCGTCGCCGACTTTCGCGGTTTTGCTCGTCGTTTTGGTTAGAAATAAAGTTATTTACTACCCGCAAGACGGCCTGGATATGCTCGATCGACTGAGTAGGAGTCAATATTTCGGTTTCTTGGCCAATATCTTGCAGCAACACCTGCATCTGGAGCTGCAAAGACTGCACAGCCATTTGACTGGCCACCTCGCCGCCCTCGTGACCGGCTACCCCATCACAAACAATGCCTAAGTGTTTACTGAGGGGCTGACCCAACTCTTCGCTGGCTGGATAGTAACTATCTTCGTTGTGGCGATCTTTACCGGGATCGGTGCCACCGGCAACAGTGACAGTCAAAGGTAAGGCGGCGGCCTGAGCTAGCAAACAGTCGTTAATGGCCAAAGCCAAATCGGCTACCGCAATTTTGCCCACCTGCATTTGAATCATTAATGGCTCGATCGCTTTCACTACTGCCGGTTTAGCCTGGGGCACTAGGGTTTGCCACAGACCAGCCAGACCAATCACATTACTGCGCCCAGCGGGGTTAGCGGCATCGGGCAACAGTTCACAGAGCCGAATTCGCCAATCTTGCACCCGAATATTTTTGCCATCCAGCAGGCTGTAGCCCACCCCGGTATCTACTAAGGGCTGCCAAAGATTCACAATTTGCCACAGCCAGTGGATTTGTTGTAAAGCGGTGCCCTGTGGCCATACTTCGCTGAGAGCCGGTAACAAGGCACCATTAATATCGATCGGCACGTTGTCTAACAGCGGAATTTCTACGGAGTTACCCGCTCTGCCTAAGGAACAGAAACCATAAAGCTGGGGCAAATGCAGGCGATAACGACTTAAGTGAGCATAAGGACGCGCTCGATCGGGCAGTGGCCATAATGCCTCGGGTCGCTCGGTGCTTTTGGTATCTAGCCAGAGCTGGGGAGCCATAACATGGTAGCGATTCTCTACTAGTTTATCGGCAGGAATCCAGGCGGCCTGAGGATCGGCAGCCCATAGGTAACGGGTAGATGACTGGCTAGACATGTCTGGGGTGGAGTCTGAGATGAACCGTTTCTATCTTATATGGGATTGCCTAGGATCGCTGGTAATGTCAATAATTGTATCTATTTACCAGTATTATGCTGGCAAGATTGGAGCTTCAATGGCCGCAGTCGTGTGCTGACTGAGGGGCTTTTGGCTGGGAGTGCCAACTGCTCGCGGAAACTTAGTGGAAGTTGGCCGTTCTTTTTGAATATAGATGCAGTGGCGCTCACCTTGGCTCAGAGGAGTTGTGTAAGCCGAGATTTCGGTGATCTTTGCGCCCAGTTGTTCTACAGCACTGGTTAAATCCACAGTTTCTTCGGTACTCCAGCGACCCCGATATAAAATTGCGGTGCCACCGATCGCCAAAAAAGGCACAGCATATTCGGCACAAACCGCTGCTTCTGCCACTGCTCGAATGGTAGCTAATTGATAAGTATCCCGGTGGAGAGGATTTCTGGCCAAAGACTCGGTGCGATCGACCACAGTCTTCACATTGGTCAATTCCAAAGTAGCCAGCCCCGACTCAATAAAGCTAATTTTCTTAGCCGTAGAATCCATCACCGTCACCGCCCAATCGGGATAAGCAATGGCGATCGGCAACCCCGGAAACCCCCCGCCAGTCCCTAAATCAATCACCTTAGCTGCCCCCTGCAACTCTGGCTTAGTCAAAACTGGCCTAGTCAAAACTGGCTGCAAAGAATCCCACAAATGCTTCTCCCAAAAATCCACCGGCTCCAAAATCCGCGTCAAATTCAAACTCTTATTGGCCAAACACACCAAATCAAAAAAATTCTGAAACTGCAACAACTGCGTAGCTCCGGGCTGCCAACCAGTGGTCTGCTGCCATTCTTCCAACATCAAAGGCAATTGAGTCGTCATCAAATCAGTATCCATAAAAATATCCATAAAAAACATTGTAGGGGCGGGTTTATCCATCAACAAAGCGCCAAGCGATCCGATCCCAAATAAAAACCCACCCCATCAGAAATCCCCAATCCCATAAAATCCATCATTAATTTGGCATCAACGTGACCTTGCCATGTTCGATCGACCAACAGCAATCCGCAATCCCCTGTAAATCGCTAGCATCGTGAGTCACCACCAACAAAGTCCATTTTTTCTTCAGTTCCCCTAACAAATTCACTACTTGCAAACGCATCGACCAATCCAACCCCGCCGTCGGCTCATCCAACAACAAAATCTGCGGCTGCCGAATTAGCTGCACCGCCAAAGCCAACCGCCGCTGCTGACCACCGCTAAGGTCATTCGGCGACTTATCCCAGGCTAAAGACTCCAAGCCCACATCAGTCAGCGCCTGACTAATTTCGGGGCTGTTAATCGCCGGATGACCCAGCCGTAGCTCTTCTAAAATAGTATTGGTGCAGAAATGCCGCTCAGGAAACTGGAAAACCAGACCAGCCATCTGTTGCAGGCTTTCCAGATCCAAATTCTGGTCGCGCCACATAATGCTGCCGCTGGTAGGCTTAGCCAGACCAGAAAGCAGTTCTAGCAAAGTGCTCTTGCCCGAACCACTAGAGCCAATCACCAAGCCAAGCTGTTGGGGAGCTAACTCCAAGTTCACGCCACCCAAAATGGGTGTCATGGTGGCAGGAGGATGATAGCTGAGATTTTTGAGCAGCAGCATGTGAACTTCAGAATTCTTGAGGGTTTTAGATTATTGCACGATCGCTGGCCACTAATACTTGGGCAATACTTTGGATCTGCGACTTTTCGAGGCGCGCTTTGTGGTTAAATTTCTTCAGTCGCAATAATCTACTACTTCGATCGGCATACACATGGATCCACAGCTCCTGATCAACGGCATTGCCCTGGGCAGCATTATTGCGCCAGCAGCAGTGGGCTTGACCCTCACCTACGGTATTTTACGTCTTTCTAATTTTGCCCATGGCGATTTTATGACTTTGGGTGCTTATTTGGCGTGGGTGGTCAACAGTGCCGGGGTAAATGTGTGGCTATCGATCGCCATTGGCATGGTGGGGACAATTTTGGCGATGCTGCTTTCGGATAAGCTGCTGTGGCAACCGATGCGCAAAAAGCGGGCAAATACTACCACTATTATGATTGCTTCGATCGGCCTCGGGTTATTTCTTCGCAATGGCATTGCTTTTTTTGCGACTACCAAACCCCAGAAATATGATTTGCCGTTGGAGCTGCCGATGCAGTTGGCTGGTTTGAATATCAAATATTCCACTGTGATCACGCTAGTACTTTCGACGCTGGCCATGGTGGCGCTACATTTTTTGCTACAAAAAACTAAAATTGGGAAAGCAATGCGGGCCGTAGCCGATGACCCCGATCTAGCGAAGGTGACTGGAATTAATGTGCAGCAGGTAGTGTTGTGGACTTGGGTAATTACTGGGGCATTGACTGCTTTGGCTGGTGGTTTGTATGGCTTAGAAGCAGTGCGTTTGAATATGGGCTGGTACTTAACGTTGCCGATGTTTGCGGCGGTGATTTTGGGCGGTATTGGGAATCCCTACGGGGCGATCGCCGGGGCTTTTGTGATTGGTTTGGTACAGGAGCTGTCCTTCCCGATCGTTGGTGCCGATTTTAAACTGGCCGTAGCACTATTAGTAATGGTATTAACCTTGTTATTCCGGCCTCAGGGTCTGTTTAAAGGGATGATGTGACACCAAAGCTGAACCACTGCCTCTAGGGCGGGGGATAACGTGGTCGATCGTCAAAGTTTTGCCCGCTCCGCAATAGTTGTTGTATTTTTCGGAAAAAACTGGTGTCTGGTTTTAAGGCTTTTTGGGCAAACCTAAATCAGCAAAGACATTATCGCTACTTTTAAATCTCTGTACTTCTTCCGTCATTCTGTACCTCAGAATTATGATCGTTGATCGCTCCACTTGCATAAAAGGTGATCGATCAACCCAAAAGGAATAGCCCGACTTTTAACAAGTCAAGCTATTCAAATAGTCTTATTCAGGCATCGGGCGATTTTGCCAGAAACTTTCCGCGAAAGCCACGGCTGGGTGCATCGGCGCTTTCGGCTTAGTTTTCAGAGTCAAACCAGTTTCATTTAGGTACTTATCGCCCTTTTTGCCATTACAGCGCTCACAGGCAATTACCACGTTATCCCAAGTATGACCACCGCCTCTAGAGCGGGGGATAACGTGGTCGATCGTCAAAGCTTTGCCCGCTCCGCAGTATTGGCACTTATGACCATCGCGGCGCAGCAACTCCCGCCGACTTACCGGTGGCACCTTCCACAGCCGCTCTGCCGTAGAAACCCGCAAACGAATATGATGTGGGACTTCGATCGTTACCGAGGGGGAACGCAACTGCCAGAATAAATTAGTCTCTAGCTCTAATGGTTCCGCTCGGCCACTGACCAGCAGGGTAACGGCACGGCGAATATTCACCCGCGACATGGGCAAATAGTTGTTTGAAAAGACTACCACAGAGTTTTGGAGAACGTCCGATCGATGGTCTAAGATGGCTGGCTTCATTAAGGTTCCCCCATATATACGAGACCCCCGCTAAACTTTTTGATTAGCGGGGGGGAAGCAGACGCACGCAGAATTAAATTCTTGCGCTATTTATTTGCAGCATAGGCAGCAACACCTATGTTTTTTCCCGCTTGGTATTATCCAATCTTCATGAATGGTTGATATCGCACTATCCCCCAGTTCCAGCGCCCAGCTACTCAACTGGCGACAGAATTTGGCGGAATGCCGAATTATTAAATTCGTGGCGGCGAAATTGCCCATTAGTAAAGAGTGAAAATTAGTAAAAGTTGTCTTGAGCGATCTTAACACAGGCAACTATGGAGCTGTGGAGAAAAAAAGATTTTTCAGCATTTGCGCGATAAATACTTAATTTTTCTTAATAAATTTAGCTATTGAGCAACTTTGGGAATGCGACCAGCTAAGCCGGTCATTAATCTCAGCGAAAGATGTTTGCCCCCAGGAATGTTTTCGAGTAACCGGAAGCCAATTCGGCGTACAACTACCACTGGCCAGAGGTTGGTGGAGAAAAATCGATCAAGGAAGTCTGTAAAAGCCAGAATTGCCCAGTTTTCGGGTTGTCGCCAGTTCTGATAACGTTGCAGTACCTGGGCACTGCCTAAGTCTTCACCCTGTTGATGGGCAGCAGCTAAGATTTCTGCTAAAGCAGCAGCATCGCGGATGCCTAAGTTCATGCCCTGACCCGCGACGGGATGACAGCAGTGGGCGGCATCGCCTACCAGGGCAAGGCGGTGTTTGATGTAGCGATCGCTCTGCATAAGCTGGACAGGAAACAGAAATCTATTACTATCGATGGTTAGTTTACCCAGGATATTGCCAGTAGCGGTTTGGAGGAGATCGGTGAACTCTTTGATCGGCATTTCTACTAATTCTTGGGCCTGCTGGTGGGGCTTCGTCCAGACCACTTGTACTCGGCCATCGGCTAGGGGCAAGACTCCTAGGGGGCCTTCTTGCCAAAAGCGCTCGTAGGCGATGTTTTGGTGGGGATGTTCGGGGATGATCGTGGCGGTGACGCAGGATTGCCAATATGCCCAGCCTTTGGTGTTGATGGCGGCTTGTTGACGCAAAGGAGATTTGGCTCCGTCGGCACCGACTGTGAGGGTGGAGTGGATCAAGACTTGGCCGCTGGGAGTAGTGATATTGAGTTCGCAGCGATCAGGTTGGTAAGTTACTCGATCGACTTGGGCGGGACAGAGATAAGTGAAGTTGTCGGTGGATGCTAGTTGAGATTGCAGAGCGTTGAGCAAGACTCCATGACCGGCGGCGTAGCCAAGGACTTCGGTGCCGAGGTTTTGAGGCAAGAGATGAACGATCGCCGGACTATCGGCATCGGAGATTTGGATTTGGGAGAACTGGCTGAAGTGGGGTAGGACCTGTTCCCAAATTCCTAAGCCTTGGAAGATGCGACCGGAGAGGATGGAGAGAGCGTAGGCACGGCCTTTGGCGACGGCGATCGACTCTGGCTGGGCTTCAATTAAAATTACTTGCAATCCTGCTTGTTTTAAGCCCAGAGCTAGGGTATGACCGACGATGCCGCCGCCGACAATGGCGACATCACAGGTGAGGGTGGTTGGGCTAGGAGCGGTGGCGCTCTCGATGGTGGCTGCGGGCATGGGTGGGAATCTGTAGCGATTCCTTAATTCTGACAGATTTCCTAGAATTTTCCATCCACTAGCTGCCTATTGGGTAATCGAAACTCTATACAAATTCCATAAACTACCTAAGTTGGTGGGCTGTAAGCCCTGGACTTTATTTCGGGCTGCTAATAAGGAAAGAGAATTGACTAAATAAATACAAGGCAGATTTTCTTGAGTGATGCGCTGGGTTTGATAATAAATTTCTCGGCGCTTGGCTTCATCTAATTCCTGAGAACCCTTGATATATAAATCATTAATTTCTTTTTCCCAAGGAGCGACTTCTTGTCCGGTAAGCTGCTTTTCTTCCTTGCTAGGTTTTTGATTGAAGACGTGTGATCGAGCTTCGGTTAGCCAGAAGTTTGCACCATCTTGGGGTTCAATGCCACCCGTAAAACCAATAATATGCGCATCCCAATCTAAGGCTTTGTCTAACTTATCCACTAGCAAAGGAAAAGCTACGGCATTAAAATTGACTTTCATTCCCAGTTTTTCTAGATCTTGCTGAACTTGAGTACCTAGTGCTTCACGGATTTTGTTGCCAGAATTGGTAATTAAATTGAAGTTAACCGCGTTGTCTTGGTCGTCAAATAGACTGGCTCCCTTGTATTTAAAACCGGCTTCATGTAAAAGTTGCTTGGATTTGGCTAAATCATAGTCATAAGATTTTAATCCTTCAGCCAGATAGTAGGGAGTTCCTACCGATAAGGGAGAGTTTTGGGAAACTCCTAAACCCCGATACAGGTTATTGACCATGCGGTTGCGATCAATCGCATAGGCTACGGCCTGCCTAAATTTGACGTTATTAAACCAACGAGATTTTACTGGATCTATCAACGGTTTGCCATCCCGCGATCCTTTGTTTAAGTTGAAGGCTAAAAACGTTGTACCAGAAGATGGACCAGCGTTAGTGATGGTGAAATCACCTTTTTTCTCTTCTTTTTTGAGCAAAGAAAAGAACTCAGGGCCAACTCCGTAGGTATCAATATTGCCAGAGCGAAACTGCATCAGAGTGTTATCGGTGCTTTCGGTAATTTGCCAAACTACTCGATCAAGGTAGGGTAATTGTCTACCTTGGTCATCTTTGCGCCAGTAGTAAGGATTGCGCTCAAAAATCAATCGTTCACCCGGAGTATAGGAGATCAGGCGATACATGCCATTACTGATCAGCTCTGAAGGCTTGGTGTTGATGCCCCAAGCTCCCATGAATTTAGGCCGCTCTTTGTCTACCTCTTTTACCTGAGTTTTGCCGGATTTGTCTTTAGATTCTTGTCTTTCCTTGTATTTTTCGGTGGCGTTGACGAAGGGGCGTAACTTGTGAGCTGGGATGATCCCTTGGCCGCCAATGGTGCGGAGTGCTGGGGCAAATGGTTCGGGCGTAGTGATGGCAATGTGTAAATCGTCGATTTTTTTGATGGTGGGGAGTTTCTCGGCTTTGCCAATTTTGAGGCTATCTTGGGCGTTGTTAGGAATTTTGGGGTTGAGGTAAACTTCGTTGAAGCTAAATTCTACGTCACTGGCGGTGAGCGGTGCGCCATCTGACCATTTGAGGTTGGGACGCATGGTAAAAGTGATGGTGTTACCATCAATTTGCCAAGATTCAGCCAGGGCTGGCTCGATTTCGCCTTTGCCATTGGTGCCGATTAATCCTTCACTGGTGTATTCAAAAAAAGCGGTGGCAACGTTGTTGAGGACTGGGTTAAAAGTTGATGGTTCGCCTAAAACCCCGATCGCCATTTGATTGATTTTGGTGGCATTAGATGCCGTTGTGCAGCCACTGATACCAATTGTAATGACTAGCAGCAGAGCGCAGATTTTTTGCAGGGCAAACATAGACAACTTCCTAGAAACCAGATCTCGATCGTAGCATTAGGTCTACAATTCGGCGAATCATTAACTCAATGGAGGTTCTAGTCAAATTTTTTTGATAGACTGGTTTACGAACAGAATAGGAACTCATTTTGCTGCCGCAACAGTCGGTCAAAGAACAATTAACTCGCCCATGTCCAGGCCATCGTAGCCCCTAATTGTTCGAACTACTGGTTTCAGACTATTGAGCCTTGGCTACACAGTTTTCTTCGATATACTGCACTAAATCTGCGATCGTCATAGAATTCTTTTCCATCAGCTCGATCGGGAACTCAATTTTAAACTCTTCAGATAAATCGAAGTAAATATTTACCGCTTCAAGATAGTAAAGTAAGTGCGGGTTGCCAGATTTTTGAATTCGATAGCTAGCTAAATTTTCAATAAATCGGTTGAACTGAAAGCCCCCGTAAACCGACTCCCGATTTATGTGCAGATTGTCAGCAACAATATTGCACACCTTGCCATAAACCTTACTTTCTGTCTGCCGATCAAACATATTGCCACAACCCAAAGTGCTGATATTTGCTTATAGGTCGAATATAGTCGATCGCATATTTGGTTGGAATTGGCACAATGTCTCAATTAATCAACAAGAACAGCATCCTACCTGCCTGCCATTTCCTCGGCTATTTTCTCCCAGGCAGCTACCGCATCGACTGCCTCAGTAATGGGTCTACCAATCACCAAATAGTCCGCTCCGGCCTGTAGCGCCTGATAAGGAGTCATTGTGCGCTTTTGATCTCCGGCGGCTGCCCATTGGGGGCGTACCCCTGGACAAATCAGCGTAAAATTTTGGCTACAGGCCCGTCGCAAGGCTGCGACTTCTTGCGGAGAACAAACAGCACCCTGACAGCCCGATTCTTGAGCCATTAGCGCCATTTGCATCGCATAGTCCTGCATTTCTAACGGAATATGCAGATCAAAGGCTACTTCCCGAGAGTTAAAGCTAGTCAAAAGTGTGACTGCGACAATTTTGGGCGGCTTAAAGGCATCAGCCACCGCATCTACTGCCGCCCGCATCCCCACCCGACCGTTGGCCGCATGAATGGTCAATAAATCTACCTGATAACGGGCAGCCGATCGACAGGCTCCTGCTACGGTGTTAGGAATATCGTGAAACTTGAGGTCTAGGAAAATCCGCTTGTTGCGCTCTTGCAAAACCTTGATCACCTCAGCTCCAGAGCTAACAAATAGCTCTAGGCCAACTTTCCAGAAGGTAACTCCGGGTAGCCGATCGATTAGTTCGATCGCCTGCTTCAGATCAGGGACATCTAGGGGCACAATAATTCGATCAGTAGACATAATTTTTCAGGCTCTAACTTCTTGGCTTTTGAGATACTCGGTGTTAACCCGCGACTCTCTGGTCATCGAAATTTTGCCGGTACGAGCGATTTCGCGCAGACCAAATCTTTGTAGCACCTGAACGATCGCCACAATTTTGCCCGGATCTCCCACCACTTCTAATGTCACCGAGTCTTCGCCTACATCCACCGTCCGAGCGCGGAAGATTTCAGCTAAGCCCAATATTTCGCCCCGAGTGCCACTGTTGGCATTTACCTTTAACAGCATCAATTCCCGCTCCACACAGGGAGTGCTGGTAATATCTTGCACTTTGAGCACGTTGATCAGGCGGTAAAGCTGTTTGATAAGCTGCTCCACCACATAGTCGTCACCGTTGACCACCATCGTAATGCGGGATAGTTTCTCTTGTTCACTGGGTCCGACGGCCAAGCTCTCAATGTTGAACCCGCGCCGCGCAAACAGACCGGCAATGCGAGTCAAAACACCAGCCTCGTCTTGAACTAAGACTGATAAGGTGTGCTTCATGGTTTTTGAATAGTATCTGGAAGGTCTAGCCATCATATCAATTTGTTGACAGATTCATTACTTTGATGGGCAGCTTCATCAAAATTTTGTAATGTTTTGCTTGCCAAGTAGTCAACCTTATGGATAAATAGGATGCATGCGTAATTTTTGTCGATGGAGTATTAATCATGGGTTTCTTTAAGAAAATGTTTGGCATGGAAAAGCCAGAAAATGCTGATATACAAGCACAGCCTGCTGCTGATGCGGTAGATCCTAGCACTGGTGGCGAAGTTGCTCCTGAGCGAGTTGGCCCAGAAGGTGAGTACGACCAAAGTGGCCTAGCCAAACGGGTTGCCTTGGCTTTTGATGAAGACTCTGCACTCGCCGATATTGAAGGTTTGTGGGTTGCCCAAACTGGCTCTGCGGTAGTTTTGAAGGGTTCTGTGCCTAGCCAAGAAATTTTAGACCAGATGGTGGCCACTGCTGCCGGTGTATCTGGTGCTACTGAGGTGAATGTTGACGCTGTAGAAATCGGCTAGACGTTGCTCAGATTGAAAAAACAGCCGCTCAATTAATTGAGCGGCTGTTTTGCCAGTTTGTTGACTAGATATTGACTGCCGACTATTTCGAGGCAATAGAAATTTCGTCAGGATAGTTCGCCAAGTTATACATGACCTCTATCTCTTGAGCAGTTTTTCTGAGCGCCAGCGTTTGACAAGCATCATAAATAGTCAATATGTAAACGATTATTGACAATACAATCGAAGAAAAAACGCGCATCATTGACCAGATTGCTGCACCAACTAGCAAGATGAATGCAGCTAGGCCAGAAGACTGCGGGTGATTACTGACTGTCATAACTTCAATGGGGATGGGGTTGTACGTTGCTAGTTTTCCCGATTACATTTCAAAAGTTACATTTTAAAAGCCATAATGGCTACTCAGCTTTATTTCAAGCTGAGTAGCCAAGTCAACCACCAGCAGCCTTACTAAAACAGCTTAACTGGCATACTAGAGTAGCTAGGCATCACACTTTTTTGGTTTTCGACTAGCCATTCCTGGATAATTTTATTTACCTCTGCTGGAGTCTCATCATGAGCACAGTGGCCAGCATCAGGAATTTCGATGAACTTAATATTGGGATTGAGCCGTACCAAAGTTTGCACATTGCTGCGAGGAATAATTTTGTCTAAATGTCCCCAGACCAACAGCATCGGCAGCTTCATACGAGGCAGAAAGCGGCGAATATTGGGGGCAAAGTAAATGCTGAGCATTCCTCGTAAAATAGCCGGGAAGGCATCGGCGGCTTCTTTATCTTGAGCAGGAGTCAAGAAAATATTCATTAGTTCAGGATCGATCGCTTCATCTTTGGCATAGGCAAACTTCGCCCATTTTTTGGCTACCCCCGGTCGGCGCACCAAATAGAACAAGCTTTTCAGTAACGAAGGCCGAATAATGGCTAGCCGAGTAAAGTTCAACACTGGCTGTAGAAACTTCGGAATGGCTTCTTGTTCTGCTGATGGATCAAACAAACTAACCATGATCAAAGACTTCGCCATTTCGGGATAGGTAGCAGCCGCTACTAAAGCGACCAGGGAGCCGATCGAGTTTCCCACCATAATCATCGGCTCACCCACAAAAGTCTGCCAAAAATCGTGGATTTGTTCTACCCATAAAGAAATTTTATATTCGGTCTGAGGCTTGCGCGAGGCTCCAAAGCCAACCAAATCTAAGGCATAGACGGTATGTTCTTCAGCGAGCACGCCAAAATTCTTGCGCCAGTGCTCGATGCTGCCGCCAAAACCATGCAGAAACAGCACTGGAGGCTGTTGATTGTTGGTATTTTCTGGGCGACTAAAGGCATAGCGGGTTTGCCAGCCTCGCCAAACCCAGTCGCGCTGGTGGCCAATTTTGGGCAGATTAGAGCTGGTGTTCATATACAAGTTTAAACAAACGTAAATTGTTCTTAGCTGATCCCAAAAAAATTGGGTATTATAATAATTAACCTAAAAATGGATGCTTGGTCACTTTAGACTCAAGATTTCCACTGGTCAGGATAGTTTCCTGGCCAACCAAAAATAACCCCTCACCCCCAAAATACCATTCCTATCAAGTCACCCGTGATCGAAAAAAGACGCACCCGCGATCTTCCACAAATTAACGAACGCATTCGTTTCCCTAAAATCCGAGTAATCGATGCTGCTGGCGAGCAGCTTGGCATCTTAACTCCGGCTGAGGCATTAGAAATTGCCGAAGAACGCGAACTAGATTTGGTCTTGGTCAGTGACAAGGCCGATCCGCCGGTCTGTAGAATTATGGATTACGGCAAATATAAATTTGAACTTGAGAAAAAGGCGCGTGAGGCTCGTAAAAAGCAGCATTCCGCCGAGGTCAAAGAAGTCAAAATGCGCTACACGATCGAGGAACACGATTATCAAGTGCGGGTGAGCCAAGCCGATCGCTTCCTAAAAGCTGGCGATAAGGTAAAGGCAACTATCACTTTCCGTGGCCGCGAAATCCAACACGCCGACTTGGCTGAGGCTCTGCTGAAACGCATGGCCGAAGACCTGAAGGAAGTGGCGGAGATCAACCAGTTTCCCAAGCGCGAAGGCCGCAACATGATGATGATGATGTCGCCTAAAAAGTAGACGCCAACATCATTAAAGCCCGCTGCATTTAGCAGCGGGCTTTGTTTTATCCAAAAACTAATACTTTAGAGAGGTAGGCGATCCAAACATCTGGTGCTGGGGATTCTTTTAATTGCGTGTGTCCAATTTAAGTCCTGTGGTTGACATACTCACCGGCCTGAAAGCACGGCGATTCTTGTTACTGGTTCTCAGAAGTCCGCTTACTATATCTGATCTCTCATTAATAGCAGAGGCGATCTACTCCCCAGTCTTTCGCTCTTGCGAGCCAGATCCCTAATGCCCTTAGGTACTGTTAATCAAAATTAAACTTGAGGTTTATTGAATTGTGGGTACTTACTTATTTCCCCTAGCT
>JAYSRP010000204.1:0-2763 GCA_043721015.1 Synechococcales cyanobacterium
AATCGATCGCCCAAGAATTTACCAGCCATAAATTTCACTTTTTGCGCACCCACGCCATCATGCAGGCCACCGCCAAAGAATACATTCGCAACACCCAAAAGAAACTACTGCTCACCCCGATCGGCCACAAAATCAGCAATCATCAAAACACCACTACAATTGCCGAAAATCTCCAAGCAATCATCCAACAATTTCGCCAGCAATCCCATAATCAAACCGGCTACGCGATCGGCAACATTATCAACCTCCTGTTAGCCCTCAAAATAGATCTCACTGGCTACGACTTTTCCCATCTCACCATTCGTCAAGCCTACCTGCAACAAGCCGAACTCCCCCAAGTCAACTTTACCCGCTGCCATTTTAACCAAACCGTCTTTTCTCAAGACCTCGGCAGCATCTTCACCGTCACCTTCAGCCTCGATCACCGCATCTTAGTCACTGGTGGCATGGATGGTAAAATACGCATCTGGCAAGTAGCCGACGGCAAACAAATTCACGCATGGCAAGCTCATGACGACTGGATTAGACATGTGACCTTCAGCCCCGATGGCCAACTAATTGCCAGTTGCAGCAACGATCGCAGCGTCAAAATCTGGAAAATATTAGACTGGGAAAATATTCACTGTCTTCATAACCTACAAGGACACACCGACTGGGTCTGGTCAGCTCGATTTATTGCCGTCAAAGGAATACTATTTTTAATCAGCGTCAGCCAAGATCGCACAGCCCGCTTTTGGAACATCAACTTCGGCAAATTTATCCGCGCTTTCAGTCAGCCCCAAGAACTAGTTTGGTCGGTAGCCTTTAGCAACAATGGCCGTATGTTGGCCACTAGCAGCACCGAGTATGTCAAACTCTGGAGCGTCTTAACCAGAAGATGTCTTAAAACTTTTACCGACAAAGCCGATCGAGTGCGCGCCCTGGCCTTTCACCCCAACGGCAAAACTTTAGTGGGCAGCGACGATTTACAACTCAAAATTTGGGATCTAAAAAGCGGTGAATGTATCAAAACCTGTAAATTACCCGCAAACAGCGCGATCTGGTCACTGAGCTTTAGTCCCGATGGTCAACAATTAATTAGCGCAGGCACCGACAAAATTCAAATTTGGAACGCCAATACCTGGCAACCGATCGCCACCATGATTGAGCCTCGTAGCCGCATTCGATCGATCTCTTACAGCCCCGACCAAACCATGATGGCTGTCGGTAGCGATGATCAGCTTGTGCGTATTTGGGATACCAAAACCAGCCAACCAATCAAGACCCTCGCCGGAGCCTCTAACCGAATTTGGACGATCGCAGTTAGTCCTCCCACACCATCAGGCATAATTTATTTAGCTAGCGGTAGCGATGATTGCCAAATCCGGATCTGGAATGCCGCAACCGGTGAATTACTCCAAACCCTCAAAGGTCATCAAGGCCGCATTCGCTCATTAGCCTTTAGCCCCAGCGGTAAACTCTTAGCCAGCGGCAGTCACGATCGCACCGTCAAACTTTGGAATGTCGCTACTAGCGAATGCCTCACTACCTATGATCAACATACCGATTGGGTGTGGTCAGTAATATTTGACCAAGACGACCAGACCCTCATTAGCGCCGCCGACGATCGGACAATTTTGCGCTGGAATATTGCTACCAGCACCGCTCAGGCTTTACCCGAATTAGATACCGTCTGGATCTGGACAATCGCCGCCCATCCTCAGCTTCCCTTGTTGGCCGTAACTGGAGTCAGTCAACAGATCGAACTCCGTGACAACTACAGTGGCAAAATCACCCATATTCTCACCGGTCATCAACAGCGGATTCGATCGATCGTGTTTAATGCCAGCGGGACTAAATTAGCCAGCAGTAGCGATGATTTAACAATTAAATTATGGGATATGGAGCAGCAGAGCTGTTTACAGACTTTCACCGGTCATAAACGCGAAATTCGCGCGGTAATCTTTATTCCCGCTTCAGCCACCACTCCCGAACTGCTGGTCAGCGCTAGTGATGACCTAACGATCAGAGTTTGGGATATAGCTCTGGGAGAATGCTTAAAAATCTTGAAAGGTCATAGCCAGGGTATTTGGTCGTTATGTTACAGTCCTGCGCTGCAAACGCTATTTAGCTGTAGCCAAGATGAAACCATTAAGCTCTGGGATTTACAAGCATCAGAATGTACTGCAACGTTAACGATGTCTAAGCCCTATGACGGAATGCAGATTAAGAGGGTGAGTGGGTTATCGATCGCCACTCAAACCACCCTCATTACTTTGGGAGCTGTAATCAGCTAGTTGTTATAGTTGCAAAGGTGGTCTTAGAAGAGCCTGAACTGGTAGATGTTGATCGTGGCACCATATTGATTATCCCAGGTCGCACTATGCAGGCAAACCTTTATAATTAACAGAACCACATTAGCCAAAACCATGATTCCCCCCCGCCGCTACCACATCACCACCTTCGGCTGCCAAATGAACAAAGCCGACTCCGAGCGCATGGGTGGCATCTTAGAATCCATGGGCTTTAGCTGGTGCGACGACCCATTAACCTCCGACCTCATCGTCTACAACACCTGCACCATTAGAGATAGCGCCGAACAAAAAGTTTATTCTTACCTAGGCCGACAAGTAGAACGCAAACGCCAAGATCCTAGCCTGACCTTGATAGTATCTGGTTGCCTAGCCCAACAAGAAGGCGAAGCCCTGCTGCGCCGAGTGCCAGAAATTGACCTAGTGATGGGACCACAGCACGCCAACCGCATCGATGAACTGCTCCAACAAG
>JAYSRP010000205.1:0-30987 GCA_043721015.1 Synechococcales cyanobacterium
GGGGATGAGGGGTCTTTCAATGCTATCTTTGGGGTCTTTGTCCCGCTTTGAGCTGATATCCCTGCCACTATAATAGATACTAGGGTTTTGACTATGAAGATTGCAATTATCGGTGGTGGAGCTAGTGGGATGGTGACGGCTTACTTGTTAGATCAACAAGGTCATCAGGTGACGGTACTTGAGCGTGAACCAGTTTTGGGTGGTCATATTCGCACTTTAAATCAAAATGTGCAGCCCAATAAATTGGACTGTAAGTTAACTTTAGAAAATGGAGTGCTGGAGTTTCCTACTACTTTTCATAACTTTATGGCGTTGATGGCCGAACTAGGCGTAGAACTAGAGCCAGTAAATGTGGGTTCAGCGTTATTTATGAAGAACGGCAGTCATTATCTTTCTCGGGTGGCGATCGAACGTAATTTTACAGGTTTAAATAAATTTTTAGAGTACGCTCAACTCCATTTGCTATATCTTCGCTCTGCC
Organism: Synechococcales cyanobacterium; assembly: GCA_043721015.1. Classification (GTDB taxonomy): domain Bacteria; phylum Cyanobacteriota; class Cyanobacteriia; order Cyanobacteriales; family Chamaesiphonaceae; genus JAAFHZ01. Next base: position 481 of record JAYSRP010000205.1, read on the forward strand.
AGCTTACTGTTTGCTGCCAGAACTTGGCGAATGTTGGATCTGCACAACCAGTCTATGGCCGAACACTTTAAAGATCCAGCTACTCGGAATACGTGGATGAGGTTATTTGCAATGTATAGTTATTCTATTCCTTATCCATTAGTCGATAATTGCCCAGCAGAGTTGGTGATCCCGACCTTGCGTGATGATATTTTTGTAGACTGGGTCAGGATTAAAGGCGGAGTGTATTCATATATCCAGAAAATCCTTGGTCGGTTCCGTGGCCGGGTTTTGACTGGAGTAGAAGTACTGGCTATTCGCCGGAATAGAATAGGGGTGACAGTAGAATTGGCTGATGGGAAAATGCAGGAATTCGATAAGGTGGTGTTTGCTACGCCCCCTGACCAAGTTCTTAAATTATTAGCGGATGCGCATTTAGCAGAGGTGCGCAGATTTGGTGCATGGCGCGGCAACTATGTGCAGACGCTGCTACATAAAGATACTAAAATGTATGCACCATACCATATTCGGAAAGGCTCAGAGTTTGATTTCTTTGAAACTGATGCTCTCCACGGGGAATGGGGCTACAATGCCAACCTCAATCAGCTCTGTGGCATCTCGTCGCCAGTGCAGTACAACCTGGCATTTAATTTAGAGAGCTTGATTAGGCCAGAGCATATCCTACATGTTCAGCAGCATCACACTCCCCTATATACCGTAGATGCTTTTCGTTACCGTTCAGAGGTAATTGCGACTAATGGCAATTATCATACTTACTATGTGGGTGCTTATTTAGGTGATGGTTTACATGAGGGCGCAATAACTTCAGCTATTAGAGTCGCTGAGTTAATTGCTAATTCCCAAAAGATATCTAAGGTTGCCTATGCCAATATTGGGTAATTAGCATTAGTTATTCTCGGTTTCCAATAAAACTTTAGCTTCCTGAAGCAAGGCTTGATGCTCTTTGCTCACAATAGGATACTTTAAGTCCAAACCTTTTAGCCGTTTATTAATGATTTCGGCTACAACTAAATGGGTGTACCACTTATGATCGGCAGGAATAATGTACCAGGGAGCATTTTCAGTACTGGTGTGATTAAAAACTTCTTCGTAGGTGGTTTGGTAGTCTGGCCAAAATTGGCGCTCTGTGATGTCACTGAGCGAAAATTTCCAGTTTTTCTCGGGCGTATCAATTCTTTTCAAAAAACGTTTTTTCTGCTCTGTTTTAGAAACATTCAAAAAAAACTTCAAAACTACAATGCCATTATTTGTTAAATATTTCTCGAACTGATTGATTTCAGCAAAACGCTGCTGCCAGAGTTTTTCTCCTTTGGGTAAAATCGGTAACTGTTGTTTGGCCAAAACTTCAGGATGAACGCGGGCAATTAAGACTTCTTCGTAATACGATCGATTAAAAATGCCAATGCGTCCCCGCTCAGGCAAGCAGCGTGAGTAGCGCCAAAAATAGTCATGATCAAGATCTTCTTCGCTGGGTGTCTTAAAATTATAAACTTGGCAACCTTGGGGATTTACTCCAGACATCACTTGTCTAATGGTGCTATCCTTGCCAGCAGCATCCATGGCCTGAAAAATAATCAACACCCCATAGGTGTTTTGGGCATAAAGCACATTTTGCATTTCAGATAAAATTGTAATCTCTTTTTGCAGTTTAATGATAGCTTGTTGCTTGTCTAAATTATTAGAAATTAGTGTGGGGTTATAATCCTTTGACAATGAGATTTTCTGGTTAGCGGGAACTTGGAAAATCTGGTGATTCATGGCTAATCCTATAAGTGGAATAATGCTTACCTTAATTCTAGTCGCCAACAAGCTTTAGCGATCAACCATTCTTCTTGAGTATGAATTTTCAATAATCTTACTGAAGACTCTTGTGTAGCTAAATCTCGATCATCAGCAGCATCTGACATATTTAACACCGAATCAATTTCCACTTCCAAAAAAGCTAACTTTGCTGCCACGGCGGCTCGAACTCCAGCATGATTTTCACCCACCCCTGCCGTAAAAATCAGGGCATCTACACCACCCAGTTCTGGCAACAAAGCCGAGATTTTAGTAACCAGCAGATGGATATAGAGATCAAGAGCCAACTTTGCCCGAAGATTACCTAGCTTAATAGCTCGATCAATCTCCCGTAAATCATTAGATATTCCCGATACTCCCAATAAGCCAGATTCAAAATTCAAAGCATGATCGAGTTCATCCACCGTGTATTTGCCTGTTCGGAGCAAATAAGTAATAATGCCAGGATCGATCGAACCACAGCGAGTCCCCATCATCAGGCCATCTAAGGGGGTAAAGCCCATGGTGGTATCAATGCAAACCCCAAATTTTATGGCTGCTAAAGAGCAACCATTACCCAAATGACAACTAATCAGCCGTAAATCTTTCAGATCTCGATTTAGTAAATGTGCTGCTCGATCGACGCAATATTGATGGCTAATACCATGAAAACCATATTTTCTGATACCTTGCTCCAGCCACTGATGTGGCAAAGGATAAACATAAGACACTGCTGGCAGATTTCCGAAAAAGGCTGTGTCAAATACGGCTATTTGCGGTAACTGGGGTGCCAAGGCTTTGATCTCTCTAATACCCATTAAATTTGCTGGGTTATGCAGTGGGGCGAAAATTGATAGTCGATCAATTTCTGCTTCAACTTGAGCATCGATCAATATTGGCTGATGGTATTGAGATCCACCATGTACCACCCGATGGCCAACTATATCGATTTCAGTGATGCTAGCGATTACCTGGGTTTCGCCCTGCCAGAGGGAGTTTAATAGATTTTGCAAGTCTGTTGGGTGATGGATTATTGCTGTGTGCAGCGATCGACCATCAGCGGTTTTTGCTTTTAATGTCGTTGTTTGATCGGCATGGCGATCAATTTGCCCAGTCCACAATGGTATGGCTGGATCTATCAACAAATCGGCTGTGTTTAATTGATACAAGCTCGCTTTCAGGCTACTGGATCCAGCATTTAACACCAAAATATTCATGTCATTAACCTGTAAAAATTCATGTATGGATGCTTGACAGCAATAAAAAAAGAGCTACCGTGGTGGTATGTGAGTAAGAGGCTACAAAGCAGAATTATTAGGTTTGGTATAAAAATTGTCATTTTAAGTTTCCGATACAAAATCATCTACTTTCAAAAGAATTAATACCATGAATGCACTCAATCCCAAAGAGCTACATCAACTCCACGGATTTTGGCGGGCTTGTAATTACCTGGCAGCCGGAATGATTTATTTGCAAGATAATCCGCTACTCCATGAACCACTGCAACCTGCACATATCAAAAATCGCTTATTGGGTCATTGGGGTACTAGCCCTGGCTTGAGCTTTATTTATACCCATATTAACCGAGTAATCAATAAATTCGATCTTAACGCCATTTACCTAGCTGGTCCTGGTCATGGTGCGCCAGGAGTTCTGGCTCCGGTATATTTAGAAGGCAGCTACTCTGAAATTTACACAGATAAAACCGAAGATTTAGCCGGAATGCGCGCTTTCTTTCGGCAGTTTTCTTTTCCTGGGGGCATTGGCAGCCACTGTACCCCAGAGACTCCTGGCTCGATTCATGAGGGTGGAGAGCTGGGCTATAGCGTTTCTCATGCCTATGGTGCAGTCCTGGACAATCCAGACTTAATTGCGGTAGTAGTAGTTGGTGATGGTGAAGCTGAAACTGGTGCATTGGCTACCGCTTGGCATTCCAATAAATTTCTTGATCCACGCCGGGATGGGGTAGTGTTGCCAATTTTGCACCTAAATGGCTACAAGATCAATAATCCGACAATTTTAGCTCGCATTAGTCATCAGGAGCTAGAGAATTTATTTCAGGGCTATGGATACACCCCTTATTTTGTAGAAGGTGATGACTATGAGATTATGCACCAATCTATGGCCGCAACACTCGATCGATGTATTCAAGAAATCCATAAATTTCAAGCTAGCGCCCGCAGTGACGATGATACAACTCGTCCCCTATACCCGATGATTGTGTTGCGTAGTCCCAAGGGCTGGACAGGGCCTAAAGAAATTGATGGTCATAAGCTGGAAGGTTCCTGGCGATCGCACCAAGTCCCACTGAAAGAAGTGAAAAACAAGCCAGAGCAACTGCAAATGTTGTCTGACTGGCTGCAAAGTTATCAACCTGCCGAATTATTTGATGCTCAGGGCAAATTAAGAGCAGAGTTTCGATCGCTCGCCCCTCAAGGATCCAAAAGAATGGGCAATAACCCCCACGCCAATGGTGGCTTACTGCGCAAAACCCTAAACCTCCCAGATTTTCGTCAATATGCTATGGCTGTCTCTGCGCCGGGGATGGTGGAGATCTCGAATACTTATCCCTTGGGAGTATTTCTGCGCGATATTATGCAGGCTAATCCCCACAATTTTCGGCTCTTTGGACCAGACGAAACAGCCTCCAATCAACTCCAGGCAGTTTATGAAGCCACCAAAAAAGTTTGGTGGGGCAGCTATTTACCCGAAGATATCGATGGCAGTGAAATGGCTTTGGATGGGCGAGTGATGGAGATTTTGAGTGAGCATACTCTGGAAGGCTGGCTGGAAGGATATTTGTTGACTGGCCGACACGGCTTATTTTCTAGCTATGAAGCCTTTATTCACGTCATTGACTCCATGTTTAACCAACATGCTAAGTGGTTAGAGATTGCACGAAACTTAGCTTGGCGGGCAGATGTTGCCTCTCTGAATTTATTGATTACCTCTACGGTCTGGCGACAAGATCACAACGGTTTCACCCACCAAGATCCGGGGTTTCTCGATGTTGTAGCTAATAAGAGCGCTGAGGTGGTGCGCATTTATTTACCCCCAGATGTCAATTGTTTATTGACCGTGGCCGATCGATGTTTCCGCAGTACTAATCAGATCAATGTAATTGTTTCGGATAAACAACCTCATCTCCAATATCTCTCCATTGATGCGGCGATCGCCCACTGTACCAAGGGCATTGGCATTTGGGAATGGGCGAGCACCGATAAAGGCGTAGAGCCAGATATCGTCATCGCTTGCGCCGGAGATATTCCTACCCAAGAAGCTTTAGCAGCTACCGAAATTTTGCATCATTCCTTCACCGATTTAAAAATTCGCTTTATTAACATCGTAGATCTGCTGGCGCTGCAACAGCCTAGTGAATATGTAAATGGTTTGACTGATCGAGATTTTGATGGCCTATTTACCACCGATAAGCCCATTATTTTTAATTTTCACGGCTATCCTTGGCTAATTCACCGGTTAACCTATCGTCGTCGCAACCACCATAATTTGCATGTGCGAGGGTACAAGGAAAAAGGCAATATCAACACGCCGCTGGAGTTGGCAATGAATAATCAGATCGATCGGTTTACCATTGCCATTGATGTGATTGATCGGGTGCCCAAACTACAGGTGGCTGGTATTCATACCAAAGAACAGCTAAAAAATCGCCAAATTGAATGTCGTCAATATGCTTACACCTATGGCACCGATTTACCAGAAGTCGTTAATTGGCACTGGAAAAATCTGGATTAATTAACTTAATAAAAATTCCTGTAGCGAGCTGTATTAGTCTTGGAATTATTATAACTCGCTATCAGGAATTTCTTGTTTGGTATCGATAACTAACCGCATGTTATCGATCACTAATTCTCGTAAATCTCGTGATAAAGGCAAGACGCTTTGGGGGCCAAACCAGCGATCAAAGGTTTGAACATAAGCGGGCTTGCCTTTAATAAATCCTTGCATAAAGCGCACTAAAGAATAGTTGGCAGTATCGAGAAAAGTCGAATTGTTTTCTGGCACCATGCAAGCAATCCCTTCCTTGGATAATGGCGTACTCAGAATCTGAAAATCTTGAGCATTAGCTGTTCTTTGCTGCCAAGCTTCTAGCAAAATTCGATCGTCAGCAAAGGCTGCAATTTTATTTTCCTGCAATAGTCTATGGCCTTCTGCCCGGTCTTGCACCAAAATAACTTTGGCTTGTGGCTGTAAGCGGCGAACAGCTTCTTCACTGGTGGTTCCCGGCAGCGCACCAATTTTTTGACCTGCCAATGCAGTGATATTTTTGGCTTTATTACTTTTGCGAACCATTAGTTGAGTGCCAGTGGTGGCATAACTAACCGTAAAATCTACGTCACGATTGCGCTCCCAGGTAAAGCTGGCGGCATCACAGACAATATCCACTGCCCCGCTTTTTAATTTGGGAATGCGATCGGCAGGAGCAAGAGCAATCAATTCCATTTTCACTGGACGCTTCAATTGTTTTTCAAGCTGTTTTTGAATCAGAATTAACATATCCACAGAGTATCCAGTTAAATATCCTTTGCTATCTTTGTAAGCAAAAGGAAATGCGTCTTTGCTGGTGCCCACTGTTAAAACACCGGTCTCTACTACCTTTTTTATGACCGAATGGGCTGATACTGGACTGGAGAAAAACAAAGTGCAAAATGCACTGAAAGTTATAAGAAAATTTCTGTAAATCATAATATAGTGAAGTAGCTGTATTCACACTTATCATACCATTCCAATACTTAAGATAACTGCTATTTTTATATTTCTTTAAATACTACTTACTGGCAATGAGAGGTAAAATAGGCTTATTATTAAGATTTTAAATCTATGAATATTACTCCTCATGACCCCCTATCTCGGCTTACTCGTAACGACTTAGAACGTCTTTCTGAATTACGAGCAAAACAGCCAGCTCGCTCTGCTACTGTCAGCCGTCCCACTCGGGGTGAACGAATTGCTGACGTAGTGACAGAAACCGTTGGCTCTTGGCGTTTTATTTTGATCCAAAGCTGTCTATTGGCTATTTGGATTATGCTAAATATTGTTGCCTGGATCACCCACTGGGATCCATACCCATTTATTTTATTGAACCTGGCTTTGAGCTTTCAGGCTGCTTATGCTACCCCTTTTATTTTAATGAGTCAAAATCGTCAATCGACGATTGATCGAGATAAAGCTCAACAAGATTTAGATTGTGATACTAAGGCAGAAATTGAAATTGAGCTACTTCATGAAAAATTAGATTCTCTCCGAGAACAAGAAATTGCTGAGTTGCGAAAAGCTGTAGATCGACAATATGAAATAATTCAAAGATTAGAAGGCTTACTGGCTCAAGAGATATCTGCCAATCACCCAACTGATAGCAAATCATAATTGAATTCTGAGGATTTTGCTAAATAATAATCACACGATAATTTTTGACCCAGAAGAATTATTTTCTTGGCAACTTTAGTTGTCGCTTACTGCTCAGCACTTTGCGAATTTCTTCTGCTCCTAATAAAATAACTGGACAGCAGAATAGCAGGAGACACTGCCAAATAGTTAATGGCGCTGTCGAAAATATCTGTCGTAACCAAGGCAGATCGATGATAGTAATAATCAGCATCCATTCGGTGGCAATGCCTAGCCAAATCCAAGGATTTGTGAAAAATCCTAATTGGAAAATCGAACTGCGCTCAGAGCGGCAAGCAAACACATTACCATCTTGGCAGGCAACAATAGTTGCTAAGGTCATGGTAGTAGATTGAGCATAAATCAGCATGATGGTTGGATTAGCTGTATGAGAAAGGATTGTAGGAGCGATCAATTGCAACCTGGCCAGATCATAACCATTGCTATACCAAACCAAGAAAAAGCCCAGCATCGCTAACGTGGCCTCAATCATCCCCAAAAAACAATAGGCTCTTAATAGCAAAGATCGATCAAGCAAAGGTTTAGATTTAGCCCGAGGCGGTAGCTGCATCGTCCCAAATTCCGCCTGCTCAGTGCCCAAGGCTAATGCAGGCAAAATATCGGTGCCCAAATCCACAATCAAAATTTGCATCACAATCAATGCTGGCGGAATTTTGAGTGCCACCATCGCCAAAAAAGGCACCAGCTCCGCTACATTCGAGGCCAAAATATAGGTCATAAACTTGCGGATATTTTGATACACCGATCGACCTTGTTCGATCGCCGCTACAATCGTGGCAAAGTTATCATCAGTCAACACAATATCAGCGGCTTCCCTGGCCACATCTGTCCCGTTGCGCCCCATGGCAATACCAATATGTGCGGCTCGTAACGCCGGGGCATCGTTAACTCCATCGCCAGTCACTGCCACTACTTCACCGATATCTTTATAGGCTTGCACCAAGCGCAGCTTGTGTTCTGGAGACATCCGAGCAAATACTAAACCAGTGCGGTATTTTAAAACCTGGCGTAGCTGTGCATCTGAAAGATGGCTCATACCGCTACCGGTAACTACTCGTGCTTGGCCAGTGACTAGACCAATTTGGTGGGCGATCGCTTCTGCGGTCAATCCATAATCTCCTGTCACCATCGTCACCTTAATACCTGCTTGATGACAATGTTCGATCGCCTCTTTTACTTCTGCTCGTGGTGGATCAAACATTGCTACCAGACCAATGAAAACTAAATTTTGCTCCAATTCTTGTGCGTTCAAATCCAATAATTCTTGGAAGCCTTTGCGGGCAGCTAAGCCCAAGACTCGGAATCCCTGCTGCGCCAGTCGATCATTTTGAGTAGTGATTTCAGCGCAGTCAGCAGGAGTTAATTCTTGCACCACGCCGTTGCGCAGAATCTTTTGGCAATGTTTCAAGACTTCCAGCGGTGCTCCTTTGGTCAATGCAATATGAGGAGAATCATCTGCCCATAGCTGTGACAAATGCCAATTTAACACCACCGTCATCATTAACCGGCGAGAATCAAAAGGGATTTCTCGTAAGCGTGGTAACTGCTGTTGCAAATCAGCTAAATTGAGCTGAGCTTTGGCCGCTGCAACTAATAGTGCCGCTTCAGTAGGATCACCAATTTCTTGCCAGCGACTAGGGGCAGTGAGATGAACTAAGCGGGCATTAGAGCAGAGTGCCGTACCCATTAATAATAGTTGTACCGGCCAAGAAATCACTTGATTATCTGGCATTAGCACTTTGCCAGAAGTGGAATCATAACCTGAGCCAGTGATTTCGATCGGCTTTGAAGATGTTTGAGGTAGCCACAGGTAGCGCACGGTCATTTCATTTTTAGTCAAGGTGCCGGTTTTATCGGTGCAAATTACGGTAGTGGCACTGAGCGATTCTACTGCTGATAATCTGCGGACTAAAGCATTTTGCTTGGCCATCCGGCGCACGCCGATCGCCAGCGACAGAGTAACCGTAGGCAATAATCCTTCGGGGACTAGGGCTACGATGATGCCGATCGCAAACAAAAAACTCTCTTTTACTTCAATACCAATAAAGAGATAGGCCAATAGAAAAACGATTAATCCCATACTCAGGGCGATCGCTGTAATTACCCGCACAATTTGGGCTACTTGGATTTCTAAGCTGCTGGTCTCCCGGCTAACAACTGTCGTTAAATGAGCCACCTGACCAAACTCAGTCTGGGCACCAGTAGCATAGACGACAGCGACAGCTCGACCTGCTGCCACGGTGGATCCAGCTAACACCAAATTAGTAATTTCTGCCGGATTCACCCGTTCTTGCAAAGGCTGCTCACCGGGATGCAGCAGAGTTTGGCTTCCGTGTACCGGCAATATTTCTCGCTGTTTTACCGCAGTGGCATTGCGAGCAACGGGGAGTGACTCCCCAGTCATTACCGACACATCTACCGATAAGCTTTCGGCTGATACTAACCGGGCATCTGCCGGAATTCGATCGCCCTCCTCTAGCTGTATCACATCTCCACAAACCAATTCCCGCGCAGGAATTTGCTGGAGTTGGCCATCTCGTTGCACCTTTACCTGCATAGGTAAAACTTTTTTCAGGGCAGAGAGCGCTTGCTCGGCTTGAAACTCCTGCCAGAAGCTAAAAATGGCATTGATTAAAATCACTGCCCAAATTGCCCAGCCCAGCTCAGAAGAGCCAGAAACAAAGGCCAAAATCCCAGCCACCCACAACAACAAAGCCATGAGGTGAGTGAGTTGATCTGTAAACTTCAGCCACAGAGGACGATGAGCTGGTTCGGGTAACTCATTAGCCCCAAATTTTTGCCATCTGCGAAAGGCCTCGTCTGCATCCAGACCAGCGGCAACACTACCCAAAGATTCATAAACTTCGTCTACAGGTAGTGCCCAAATCGGTTGATGAGATGACACCATGCTCTTACCCTGTATTTTTCAGATGTTTAGACTTTAACCGCTGCCCTGCTACTCACTCCATCAGTAGTGCGGCCACTCATTTCACCTGGAAAAATGCGATAAATAGCGATTATTTCTGCTCGCCCCCAAGAATCAACCCAGGTGCGATTTACCGCTGGTGAAAGAGTAGGATTTTGGGCTTTGATACTCTCCATTGCCCGATCGATATTTACCTGTTTAGTCAGACGCTGCGCTTGCCCCATCACAATTACACTACGCCAATGCAAGGGATCGTTCACAACATGTTCTACCTGTAGGCAAATTTCTGGCATGACATCTATGTCATGCGTTTTCATTCCCTCGGTGGTAAACAAATAAATATTTTGATCTTCCAAATAATAGTGCATCGGCATCACACAAGGCTTTCCTTCATGGATGAAGCCTAAATGGCCATATCCTACCTCGCGGAGGAGGTCGTATATTTCGGCAGAATTCATTTCGTCGATATCTAACATAGCTATTCCCCTACTATTTTTATTCAAAGATATTAATAGCCGATCATCTTAAGCGCAAAAGCTAGTTTTTGGTCATGCTGCCCATTGTCGTCTTCGATCGTGAGCTTATCGGGTTTGCAGCGCCTAATTTTGGTTTTGATTCCTTGAGCAAATTCATTCTCTAGGTCTTCAACATATCCTCCCATCATTCTTTCAGCCTCTTTGCTATTAGCGAACGGCCCAAAGTAATAAAGGCAGCTAGGTTGGCTGGTAGAAACCTCGATCCACCAAGCTCTTCCCCAAAAGTGCAGAGCATTAGCCCAATATTCAGAAATTCTTACTGGTATTTCTTTGGTTTGCAGAGCTTGATACTTGGAGCTGAAAAAATCGGTGATAAATTTCATAGTCTTCAATCCTTTTTGATTAACGTGAATATTCGTAGCTAGATTGATTATGACCATTGCTCATCACCGGAAGCTGAGCATTGATGGGGTAATTTACTTCCAGCTCTCCTGTTTCCAGCCACTTATCTAACAGGGGTGGGGTTTGAACCTGTCGGAGGTAAGCATGTAACTCTTGACCTTCTAGAATTTCTTGCTCTTGCAGTATCCCAGCCATCTGCCGCAATAACGGTTCATTGTGAGCCAGAATTTCTTGAGCAGCATGGTGGGCATGATCAATCAGGTTTTTAATGCCTCGATCGATTGTCGCTTCTACCTGAGGACTCAGGGGGCGACGCGGACTGTTCCAGCCACCCAAAAACTGATTGGCAGAGCGATCGAAAGCCATTGGCCCAAGTTGTTTACTCATGCCATAAATCGAAACATACCGATCGGCTAAATCGGTGGCTTTTTGAATGTCATCGCTAGCGCCAGTAGAGACTTTACCCATAATTAATTCTTCTGCTGATCGACCACCCAAGAGGATGGCGATTTGTCCCCGCAGCTCATCTTCCACCATCAAAAATCGATCTTCTTGGGGCAGTTGTAAGGTATAGCCCAGAGCTGCTACCCCCCGAGGCACGATCGAGATTTTTTCGATCGACCCTGCCCCCGGCATTAAGGAACCAACGATCGCATGACCGACTTCGTGAAAAGCCACGGTTTTTTTCTCTAGATCATTTAAGACCCGTGATTTTTTCTCTAGCCCAGCCAAGAGGCGCTCGATCGCCTCTCCAAAATCTGCCATCGCTACAGATTCTTGATTGCGACGGGCGGCTAACAGCGCAGCTTCATTAATCAAATTGGCCAAGTCAGCACCAGCAAAACCAGGAGTCCGAGCAGCGATTTTCAACAAATCTACATCAGTAGCTAGCTGTACCTGGCGCACATGAACTAATAAAATTGCATGTCGCCCAATCTTATCGGGGCGATCGACTACAATCTGTCGATCGAAGCGACCAGGGCGCAGTAAGGCGGGGTCTAATACCTCTGGGCGGTTGGTCGCCGCGAGCAAAATTACGCCGGTATTGGCGGCGAAACCATCCATTTCTGAAAGCAGTTGATTTAAGGTCTGTTCCCGTTCATCGTTGCCACCCATAGAATTAACACTTGCTCTAGATTTACCCAAAGCATCTAACTCATCAATGAACACAATACAGGGAGCCTGCTGTTTCGCTTGTTCAAATAATCCCCGTACCCGAGCAGCACCCACACCCACAAACATTTCAATAAATTCTGAGCCAGAAATACTAAAAAATGGCACCCCTGCTTCCCCGGCGATCGCTTTAGCCAACAGGGTTTTACCGGTGCCTGGAGGGCCAACTAATAATACGCCTTTGGGAATTTTGGCTCCCAACTTGACATATTTTTCGGCATGTTTCAAGAAATCTACAATTTCTTGGAGTTCGGCTTTGGCCTCATCGATCCCCGCTACATCATTGAAGGTAACACCAGTATCACCAGCACTATAAGCCTTGGCATGACTATCACCGATACCCAACATTCCCAAGCCACTAGTACGATTACCACTGGTAATTTTTGACCAAAGTATTAAAAATAATAATGGCACACCGACCCAACTTAAGATTGCCCATAGGCCATTGAACGGACTTGGTACTGTTGCCGAATGCTCAACCCGATTAGTTCTTAGGATTTGAGCAAGTCCAGGATCTTCTGGTAGCCTTCTGGTAATAAAAATATTCTTAGCTGGAGAATCTTTTGTTTTTGCTGGAGTGCCCGGAGCCGTTTTTAGTTCGTAGCGAATTTCTTGGTCATCAATTGTAGCTTTCAATACATCTCCGGCTTCTACTTGCTGAATGAATTCACTATAAGACTTACGCGGATAACTCTCGCTCGGCCAAGCTAACATCAATAGTGCCCAAACAACGAAGATTAATCCGGTGGGGATCGATGGATGTAATTTATCAGATTTTCGGTTGTTGACGATCGGCATATGGCAACCTTCGATACTGTGAGTGATACCTGCTACTATATATGGTAAATCCAAGGAACTTGTGAGGAAATTAAATCGGTTTGCCAGAACAGATGATTTTTGTGCTAATTGATACTAATTTAACTATCTTTCAGCAGCAATTTTTGTAATCGATCGACTTGCTCACAGGCTTGTTGTAATAGCTGCTGACTTGCTGGGTCTTGACTAACTGTGTGATTTTTTAGAGAATCAAGAGCATGATTGATCTCCGATAATGCCACCTGAATCTGACTATCGACCAATGATTTGGCCTGATTCATATCCACCCGCTGTCGTTCGGCCACTTTTAGTTTTTGGACTTGCTGACGCTCCATTAAATTCGTAATCCGCGAAATAATTTCTGGCCCAACTACCGGCTTAGTGACAAAATCATCGGCTCCGATCGAGAACACCTCTTGAATTAGGCTTGGTTCTACACGAGCTGTGAGAAAAATAATCGGTAAATGAGACCAATCAGCCTGTTGACGAACAGATTTACATAAATCTAAACCGTTAACAACCGGCATTTCTACGTCTAAAATCAATATATCTGGTTTGGCAACGGGCAAAATATCCCAGAGCTTTTGCGGGTCAGATAAAGTAGTTACTCTCAGCCCCCAAGGAATTAATAACGCTTGTAGAATTGCCAAGATTTTCAAATCATCGTCAACCACCAATACATGGGTTTGACTTGATTCTGCTCTGGCGATCGACCAATCAACCGCATCCATAATCTCGGCTGTATTAGCTGGAGAAATACTAATGTAAGCCCCCAAATGATTGGCAGCTTGCTCTAAAATATCTGAATCAGCCAAAGCGACGATTGGCACTGCTGGAACTTGTTTATTAACATCGACTAGCAGTCGTAAAACTTCCTCTGTCTCGGCAACTATAGATGCTGCTAAGACAATGCTGCGGACACGATGATTTTGTATCTGCAATCTGGCCATAGTAATAGTAGGCGCTATTTGCACAGACCATTCTTGCTTGCTCGCTAATAATTCGATCGATTGATTGAGATCTTGATCTGCTGATACTAACAAAATATCTACAGCAGTATCTGGCTCAAAGCTGTACATATCGTTAATAGGAATGGGCTGCTCTAGCTCTTCCCGTAGGGCTGTCACCAATGAAAATAGCCATTGCCCTTCTGTGGGAGTCAAATCTTGATGACTACTTAGCAGTTTTTCAATTTGGCGCGCTAATTCAGAGCTAAGCGAAAAGCCAAATGTCCCCAAGGAGCCAGCCAGAGAGTGAGCAATATTTTTACCAATCGCCTGCCAATCAGACTGAAGATCTTGGCTCAAAAACCGCATGGCAAATTGCTCTAGCACTGCTACTTGCTCATAAACTTGCCCATTGAATTTTTCCCAAGCATCCTTTAACAAGGCTGCACCTGGTGGAACCACGGGCTTTAATCGATAACCAATGCCATAGACCGTTTCAATAAAATCAGCGGCGGCTCCAACTTTCTTGAGTTTTTGGCGCAAGCCCTTAATGTGGGTGCGGATAGCTTCTTCTCCTGGCGTGCCATCGTAAGACCACAGGTGATCAAGAATGGCGCTACAGCTAAATACCCGCTTACTGTTGCGCAGAAATAATTCTAGCAAAGCATATTCTTTAGGGGTGACAGGGACTATTTGATCGGCAAAGGTGACGGTGGCACTAACCGGGTTTAGTTGGAGGCTACCCCAAGTTAAAATCGGCATCGAGGGAGCAGCACCTCGGCGGAGTAAAGCCCTGACTCTAGCCAGTAATTCATCCGGGTCAAACGGTTTGCCCAAATAATCGTCAGCACCAGCATCTAGACCTCGGGCGCGATCGGCAGCAGAATCTAAGGCGGTAAGCAACAAAATTGGCACCGTATTGCCTCTTGCCCGGATTTCTTCACAAACACTTACTCCATCTTTCTTGGGCAAGGTAATATCCATCAAGATCGCATCATATTCGTAGGCATCACTCAGATCTAAGCCTACTTGCCCATTGATCGCCAAATCCACCGCATATTTTTGGGTTTCCAAAATAGTCTCGATGAGCGCAGAAATAGTAGGATCATCTTCTACCACCAAAATCCTCATAGGCTTATTCACGAAAAACTGCTTTGCCTATAGATCCTGACACACAAAGTCCCCATTTGGAAGCCAACCATGTTACATAGCTCCTCGACCGCTATCCAAGCCTTCACGAGTTCCTCAACATATTTGTCTATCCTCAGGATATTCATAGCAGTTGTTAGTGATAAATTTTTGGTGATGCCTGGGGTTAAGGAAAAAAATGGCTAGAATGACTCAGTATGGCAGAAAATCCCTTCTACCTCTAATATTAGGAACTTTAATTGTTGACTTTGCATGGCCACTCCTAACCTGATCCAGAATTTACCAAATTTGGCCTCGATTATCGATCGACAGCCATTGACGGTAGATCCTGATATGCCCCTGGTAGAAGTCATTGCTTTGATGAGTCAAGCCAAAGAACGCGGATGCCCGTCGCCCAATTCAAATCCTTTGGTCAGAGGCGCAGATGATCTTGCTGCTCGTTCACGAAGTGTCTCCAGAGGAGAATCGCCCGGACTCGAAATATCGATCAATGCCCCTCATCGTTCAGTTTTAGTCCTAGTTGCCGATCAACTGGTAGGCATTTTTACCGAGCGCGACTTAGTCAGATTAACCGCTAGTCAACAAAATCTAGAAAACATCAAAATATCGGAGGTAATGACCAGCGTCCCATTTACCTTGGTATTAGCCGATCACCATACGGTAATGAATGCTTTAAGCATTTTTCAACAGTACCAAACTAGGTTGTTACCGCTTCTCGATAAAAATGGCAAGTTGATTGGAATTGTTACTCCCGAGCATATTTGCCAATTGTTTGACCCCTTAGAAATGCTCTGCCTAGTAGAAAAATTACAAGAGGAAATGTTTCAAAGAACGGCAGAGCTAGAACAGAGCAATCAAGAATTGCAGTTAGAAGTAATTAGACGACAACAAATTGAAGCCGATTTAGAGCAACGAGTTGCAGGGCGAACCGCAGAATTAGCTGTGCGGACTCAAGAACTGCAATCGGAAGTCGATAAATATCAATTTCAAAAATATGCCTTAGATCGATCGGCAATTGTCGCAGTAACCGATCGGCATGGCGTGATCACTTATGTAAACGAACAGTTTTGCCAGATTTCTCAATATTCCACTGATGAGTTAATCGGGAAAACCCATCGTCTAATCAATTCTGGGCACCATCTACCAGAATTTTTTCAACAGCTATGGTCAGATATTTCTAGTGGCCAAGTCTGGCGCGGCGAGGTTAAAAACAAGGCTAAAGATGGTAGTTATTATTGGGTAGCTACTACTATTGTGCCATTTTTGGATGATCAAGGTCAGCCAACACAGTATTTATCGATTCGCTTCGATATCACTGATCGCAAACAAGCCGAAGAATCGTTAAAACAAAGTGAACAGAAATTCAGAGCAATATTTGATGGCACCTTCCAGTTTATTGGCCTACTTGATATCAATGGCATCACGCTAGAAGCGAATCGTACAGCATTAGAGGCCATTGGAGCCAAACCTGCTGATGTGATTGGTCAACCATTTTGGTTAACTCCTTGGTGGACTCATTCACCCGATCTACAAATTCAACTACGACAAGGAATTATTCAAGCTGCTATCGGTGAACTTATCAGATTTGAGGCCAAGCATTTTTTAGCTGACGGCTCTTTTATTACTGTAGATTTTTCGCTCAGTCCCATTACCGACGAAACTGGCAAAGTTGTAATGCTGATTCCAGAAGGACGAGACATCAGTGATCGCAAGACCGCAGAACAAAAAATTCAGGAACAAGCCGCATTGTTAGATATCGCAACAGATGCGATTATTGTGCGCGATTTAGAAAATCAAATTCAATTCTGGAACAAAGGCGCGGAGTCTATTTATGGGTGGTCAGCAACAGAAGCGATCGGCCAATCTACCTGCCAACTTTTTTATCCAAATATTTCTGTGGAACTAGCTTTAGAAGAAGCTTTAGCCACTGTACTAGCAACAGGAGTATGGCAAGGCAAACTACATAAAATCACCAAAACTGGCCACAAGCTAGTAATCCAAAGTCGCTGGACTTTAGTGCGCGACGAAGTAGACCATCCTCGATCGATTCTTAGCGTTGATACTGATGTAACTGATAAACAAATGTTGGAGCAGCAATTTCTGCGCGCTCAGCGGTTAGAAAGTTTGGGCACATTAGCTAGTGGTATTGCCCATGATTTAAACAATGTTCTCACCCCAATCATGGGCGCAGCACAGCTTTTACCTCACACTCTCAAAAATTTAGATGAGCGGAACCAAAGACTGTTAAACATGTTGGTCGATAGCTCTAAGCGTGGTAGTAACTTGGTTAAGCAAATTCTGACTTTTGCGCGAGGGATGGATGGGGAATGCACAATACTACAAGTACGGCATATTGTGACTGAAATTATTAGTGTTGCCAGACAAACTTTTCCGCGATTGATCGATATTAGTTTAAATGTCCCCAGTCAGGAACTATGGTTAATCAGTGCCGATGCCACTCAAATTCATCAGGTGTTGATGAATTTGTTTGTGAATGCCCGAGATGCGATGCTTGAGGGTGGGCAAATCTCGGTTACTATCGACAATATTGTAATCAATGAAACTTATGCCAAACTGCATCTACAACCAGCGATCGGATCTTATGTCGTAATTACTATTGGTGATACAGGGATTGGAATGAGTAGTGAAATGCTCGATCGCATCTTTGATCCATTTTTCACTACCAAAGAAACTGGCACAGGATTAGGTCTATCTACGGTAGTTGGGATCGTGAAAGCTCATGGAGGAGCGATCAATGTTTATAGTGAAGTAGGACGAGGCAGTTGCTTTAAAATATATTTACCGGCGGTAGATAGCCCCGAAGCCGAAGTCCAGCTACCAGTTAGCGAATTGTACGATGGCCAGAAAAAAATGGTATTGGTTGTAGATGATGAAATATCTGTTCGCGCAATTACCAAGGAATCTTTACAGGCATACAATTACAACGTGCTAGAAGCCTGTGATGGAGTTGAGGCGATCGCCATCTATGCCAAAAATCATGGGGAAATTGATGTGGTATTAATAGATATGATGATGCCTAACTTAGATACTCCGTCAACTATTAGGGCTTTACGTCGCATTGAACCACTGGTGAAGGTTGTGGCAATGAGTGGTTTGGCTACCAATCAAGAAGTAGTCAGAAGTGCTGGAGTTAATGATTTTTTGACCAAGCCATTTACGACAGAAAATATGTTGAAATCGTTAGAAAATATTCTCCAAAAATGACTTGATTTGCAATGGCCAGAAGTCGGACTTCTTATCACTGAGTTAAATGAGTTGGCAAACCATCAATGCTGGTCTGATTTTTTTGTAGTTGATATTCTCGCACTCCCTCGGTGCCTTTTGTTGCTGCCCAGTTTGATAAAGTCGATCGCTCTTGTTGTTCCTCAAACATTGGCACCCCAAAACCGCAGGAAGTCTGCACCGATTCAATATTCACTACAATTATCTGCCGCTGACCAGGATAGTTTGCAAACTTTCCGCTATCCCAAATATCTTGCCACTTTGGGGTATCGGGACGAACCACTTCGCCCTGACCATAGAGACGCAGAATCAAAGGATTTTGGTCAAAACTACAAAACATCACTGTGATTCGACCATTTTGATGCAGATGAGCCGCCGTTTCGTTGCCACTGCCAGTAAGGTCAAGATAAGCCACCTGCTGATAATTCAGCCAGCGAAAAGTATCCATGCCTTTGGGGGACAAATTAATGCGTCCCTCATTAGGAGCACTGGCCGTAAAGAAAATTTGCTGTTGATCGATGAATTCACATAACTGATCGTCAAGTTCCGAATAAAACTTCGCCATTCATATCTCCTAGATATTCAATACCATTAATTATCTCAAGCTACAATAGAAGAAATAGGGGCAGTTATCTCCCGAAAACTGCTAAGCCAGCACCAACACAAGCACCTTTAAAACCTGCCAACATAGTACCCCAGGCAATTCCACCAGATAAAACAATGATGAAATGACTGACCTTATCATCAGGCACATTCTGGATGGGTATTTTGGGAGTGTCTTGACTCTGAGTGTTCAAAATAAGCGACTCAGCACCTTCATTACAATGATGGGTTTGCATGAATACTACCTCACTGCACAATACATTTTTACTTTCTATCTTCATTCTAGTGCTATTAGTTCTCTAAATACTGATGGCCATATCCGTCAGAAAGCTCGCAAAGAAATTTCTGAGGGTTAGCATAATCTAGCTCCTCAGAAATTTTCAGGATTTTTTAACCCTGCGGTGGCATCACAACTTTCTTAGCCAAGCCCAGCTTTTGCAGACCTTGAATCACCCACCAAGTAGTATCAATCTCCCACCAAGTCCGACCAGCCGGAGCTACATTAGGGTGAGCATGATGATTATTGTGCCAGCCTTCGCCGTAGGTCAATAATGCCGTCCACCACAGATTACGAGAATTATCGCCAGTTTCATTAAAAGAACGATAGCCAGCAATATGCGAAGCCGAATTAATTAACCAAGTAGTGTGCCAAAGGATCACCGCTCTCAGGAATACACCATAAATGACAAAGGACCAACCACCCACTGCATACAAACCTAATGCCACTGGCAACTGCAACAGCAAAAAGTACTTATCTAACCAACGATAAAAAGCATCTTTAGCTAAATCTGGTGCCCACTTACGATATAAGTTGGGGTCAAAAGATTCGGCGGTGGGGTAAAGAATCCAGAGCATGTGGCTCCACCAAAAACCGCGCTTGGCCGAGTAGGGGTCTTTGTCCCAATCTTCGGTATGTAAATGATGCTGACGATGACCACCCACCCAAAATACTGGGCCGCCCTGCATTGCTAAAGCTCCAAGAACGGCGATCGAATACTCTAACCATTTAGGCACCTGAAAACTGCGGTGAGTCAATAATCGATGATATCCCAGGCAGATCCCGATGCCGCCAAACAACCAATGCAGCAGCACCATTGTGCCTAATGCCGACCAGGAGAAAAACCAGGGCGCTAATAGGGCAACGGCGTGAATGGAGCCAAAGAAGAAAACGTTTATCCAGGATAAACCGAGGCTCCAATGGGCAGCCTTTTGCATTGATTTAGAGGTCATAAAAATTAGCTATGAACTGGGTATTTTAAAGCAACCTCAGACAGCTCTGCTCAAAACGTTCTATGATTAGCAGCAGATGCAAGTGTCACTTACATCCTCAGTCTAGCAAGACTTTTCCAAATGTGCAAGTACCACTTGCATTTTTACGGCATTTTTATGGCAACTCCCCGAAATCCTACTCGTCAACGCTTAGTCAATGCAGCTTTAGAGCTTTTTGCTCAGCAGGGCATTACCGAGACCACCACCAAACAAATTGCCGAACAGGCCGAAGTTAACGAAGTTACACTATTTCGGCAGTTTGGTAACAAGCAGGGTCTAATCTTGGCTGTCATGGAAGAAGCCGAGATTTTTGATCAGCTAGCGGCTTCTTTGCGTGAGCAAGTCGATCAAACCCGTCCACCGGCTCAAACCATTACTAGATATGCTCAGTCTTACTTGAGTTTGTTAGATGCTGTGCCAGAAATGCTGCGATCGATTATTGGCGAAGGGGGCAAGTACCCGATCGAAAACCGCGAAGCTTTAGGCAGGGGCATTAATCGTGCCCATCGATCGGCGGTGGACTATTTGGGGGCGATCGGTGCACCGCTAAATAATGATCGATTGGTCAGTATAATCAATAGCACTTTGTTGGGTTATGCGGTATTGGAGTCTGCGACGGAGTTTCATGGTCTCTGGACGAGTCGAGAAAGTTTTATTGATAATTTGGTGCAGTTGGTTTTGAGTCAGCCATTAGAAAGTAGTTCAGCGGTTTCGATACAAATTGCCGATCTACCGGCAACCTTAGTACATAGTATTTTTCAGCGTGCCCAGAAAAAGGGATCACGAGAATTGGCTTTGGTATATCTGCTATTCGGAGCAGGGGTAAGTCCGATCGAAGTTGCTGGCTTGGAGCGGGTGCATTATTTAAGCGATCGAGATGCTCAGTTTGTCCAAATTACCCAAGGAGCAGTGCGGCAGGTGCCAGTAAATCAATGGATTATGGGCAAGCGCTATGGTTCTTACCAAAAAAATCCGCTGACTCAATGGCTAAAGGGGCGTAAGGATAGTTTGGGAGCTTTGCTGCTAGGGTCAAATCAAGAGCCAATTACAATTATGGAAATCCAAGAGATTTGGCGCGAGCTAACTATAGATTTGTTGGGGTTAGATGGTCAGATAGTGTTGATCGAACAAGCTCAGCAAACATGGTGCGTAGAGATGCTGTTACGAGGGATTAGTTTAGTAGATATGCAAATTTTGACCGGGCTGTCGATCGAGCAATTAGCTCCCTACGGCCAAAGAGCCAAAGCCAAAGCCGTATTAGAACAAGGTTTATCGTTAGACAAACCCAAATAAATATGGTGAAGCTAAGTTCGATTCGCTTACAATCCACATACTCCTTATTTTCTAGATCACCCATGGCAGAACTCAGCACCGAGCAGTACCAGCAAAAAATGCAGCGCCGCCAAGAAGTTCAGGCCGATCGAATAGCCAACGCGATCGCCGAGAAAGGCTTGGTAATTGTCAACACCGGCAACGGCAAAGGCAAAACCACCGCTGCACTGGGCATGGTCTTAAGGTCATTGGGGCACGGCTACCGGGTAGCAATTATTCAATATATCAAAGGAGCCTGGGAACCCGCCGAAAAAAACGTCCTCTCCAAATTTGCCGACCAGCTAGAGTTTCACGCCATGGGCGAAGGCTTCACCTGGGATACTCAAGACCGCGATCGAGATATTCAAATGGCTCAGGCCGCTTGGCAAAAATCCTTAGAATACATCCTCGACTCCAATTACCGTACCATTTTACTCGATGAAGTAAACGTCGCTCTCAAACTCGGCTATCTGCAAATTGAAGAAGTTCTGGCCGGACTCCGCCAAAAACCCGCCAACACCCATGTCATCCTCACCGGACGCGGCGCACCCCCAGAACTAATCGCACACGCCGACTTAGTTACAGAAATGCAGCCCCTCAAACACCCCTTCCGCGAACAAGGCATCAAAGCCCAACCCGGCATCGAATTCTAAAAATCGAATGTGGGATGCGGGAAACTCAGTGGCTTCAGCCCTGAGAGAGTCACCACCATCGATCCCAAAGCCAAAAATCAAAAACCCTGTGGTGACAGGGTTTTTAGTGAAAATCGCAGATTTAGCTAGCCACCTATCGCCTTCTTACTGAAGCGATCTTGGTAGAACTTACGACAAGTTTGTAAGAGGTTCACTTCTTTTGGCCCAATTTGCTGTACCGATCGGTATTCCAAACCAGTATTAGTAGTTTCACCAGATATAGACTCTAGGCTAACAGCATAAGGACGACTAACATTATCGTAGGTGTCTTCTACCATCATATCTAGCTGGTAAGGCTTTACTTGTCCAGAGAAACAGCTATATTCTGAATTAGCCAAAAACACTGCTCCTACTGCCACACCACCGTGGTTCTCAAAAACTACATATTCTCGCCCAGTTTCACCGGGCTGGTTAGACTCACCATACAGATAAGTCCCATTTGCCAAAAAACGACTATTCGTAGCCACGTCTCCACTAGACAAGCCAGATTGCAAAGTCGGAAGACTAGCCAAAGGCTTAGCCTCGGCACTGAGAGTGAAACCGCTGGTCAAAACAGCACTAATTAAAAGGCCAGTTAAGCAGACCTTAGTAGCTGAAAAACAGAACCGAACGACCTGATGGAGCAACATAGCTTTACGCCTGAGACGAATTATTTAAATAAAGGAGTGAACGCGGAGCCGATAATCTCGGTATTCATGAGTATACCTGAATCTCGACACCACAGTTATAACTTATTTTTTCTCAAAAACAAGAGCATTTCAGTATAAAAAATAAAGAATCTGGAGTAGTGGGGTTATTACCACTTGACTCCAGATTCTCTATTGTTACTTATTCTCTAAACCGGCCTAGCTAGCCACGTAGTCCTGAAAATCGCGGTGACGGCGACGGAGCTGAGACAGAGCTTGGTGCTCTAGCTGGCGCACCCGTTCTCGACTGAGATTGAGGATTTGGCCAACTTTAGCCAACGACATTTCTGGATCTCCATCTAAACCGAAGCGCAGACTGAGCACATGACGCTGTTGCGGCGACAGTTCGTTCAAAACACCAATCAGGTCTCGACGTAAACTGTCTTGGACTGTATAGCTTTCGGGAGATGGGCTGCCATCTTCTAACAACTCTGAAAGTTCAGTATCTTGGTTGTCGCCGACCTTGATATCTAACGACACGGGCTGTCGTGAAATGCTCAAGTATTCTCGAATTTGCGCCGGATCCAACTCCAGCACCACCGCAATTTCTTGAGTAGTGGGGCTACGACCCAAAGATTGGGAGAGTTCGCGCTGAGTTTTTTTAATTTTGTTCAGCTTCTCAGTAATGTGAATTGGCAACCGAATCGATCGTGCCTGTTGAGCGATCGCCCGAGTAATGGCCTGCCGAATCCACCAGTAGGCATAGGTAGAAAATTTATAGCCCCGAGTAGGGTCAAACTTCTCTACGCCGCGCTCTAGGCCCAAAGAGCCTTCTTGAATGAGGTCTAAAAATTCCAAGTTGCGCTTTTGATATTTTTTGGCGATCGCCACTACCAGACGCAAGTTAGCTTCAATCATGCGTTTTTTAGCGCGCTGACCAAGCAAGAAAACCCGTTTTAGCGCCTGCTCATCGATTTGAGCCGCTAGCGCCAAGTCACTATCTGACACGGGCTGGCCAGAATTTTCTTGTAGTTTAAGCTGGAGTTCCTGCAGCACCACCATTTGCTGCACCTGTTTACCCAGAGTAATTTCTTCCTCGTGGCTCAGCAGGGGAACGCGCCCGATTTCGTGAAGATAGCTGCGGATGCTATCGCCGGTGTACTTAGGCTGTCTATCAGTCATGGTTTTAGGGTTAGGCATAGTTCCAGTACGCTCCTGATCCAACGAGTTTGTCTGATTTTCCTGGAGGTAATCCAGAAGTTAATTTGTACAGTCAAATAAGTTAACGGGCACATAAGTTAACTTGGGTGAGGAGCGGTCAAAAGTTGCAAAAGGTCAGCAAAGGTTAAGACTTATTAACCGAGTCATGAACCAGTTTTCAGTCAATTCACCGACAAAAAGCCCATAAATGACTTTAACCTGATGCAGATTCCAACAACTGTCCAGCTATTGGTTGTTTATGACATTAACAGAATTTTTTTGTTCCAAAACTTAATTAATTATTAAGCATGGAAAATTCAGTTTACGAGAAACAAACCTTTGGCAGTCAGGCGTTGCAGTTTTTGTAACAGATTGGAGTAAAGGGTGCATCAGCAAAAGCTCTTAACAAAAGTTTTTGGTAATAAGCACCATCTAGTCCCATTACAGAAAGCTTGAATACGTAATCTCCTACAGGCCAATTACACCCAATTCCAGAATCTCATAACCCATGAGTTTTAGTGGGTGGGGTAGAAGTGAGGTTAGCCGATCTTAAATATTGGCAACAAATCTTACCAAATTCTTCTTACGCCACTGGTTATCTAGCTCAGAATTGGTGCTGATCTCCCAACAAGTGATCCCCGGCACTCCAAGCTGAGTGATTTTTGTTTGGAGCATTGACCAGCTCTCAATTTTTTGATGCGGAATTTGATAAGCCTGACAAAGAGTGGCAAAATCTACATGTTGGGGAGTGGTAAAAAATTCGGTAAAAGGTGGATCAAACTGCCCGATCGGCAACATCCCAAAAATACCACCACCATTATTGTTGATCAGCAAAATAGTCAGGCTTCCCTGAAATTGCTGACGCAGCAGCAGGCCATTTGTATCGTGGAGCAGAGACAGATCCCCTGTAATCAAAATTCCTGGCTGATCATGTTGCTGCAAAGCCCCCAGCGCCGTAGACAGAGTACCATCAATGCCATTAGCTCCCCGGTTGCCCAAAATACGGTAGTGCTGTTGATTTGGTCGCCAAAAGAACTCCATATCGCGGATGGGCATACTGTTAGCCACAAACACCACACAATCTGGGGGTAAAACTTGAGACAGCAGCCAGGGAATCTTGCACTCACAGAGAGTTTCTAGTTTTAGCATGGTGCGATCGATCTCTGCCCGCACCTGTCGATCGAGCTTCAGCCACTGCTCAGTGTAACTATTTGTAGTGGTCAAGCTCACTGGTTGGAAAGTTTGTAGTTTTTCAGCCAAGTCTACTACAGTCGATCGCAGATAGGTGGCATCTAAATGCAGAGCATTAACATTCTGGACAGAGGTTTCCAGAATCCAAGTCTGAGGGCGCACCGCAGCTAGCCATTGACGCAGTTTCTTACTAGTAGGCAGATCCCCAAGTTGCAGAATCACAGTTGGCCGTAGATCTACGGCTAATGCTGGCTGCCGCAAAATCAGATCATAAGTGGTGACTAATTGCTCACTAAAATATTGGCGCAAAGGCGATAGACCCTCCGCTAGAATGGGCCACCCCAAAGCTCGCGCAATGTCATTAACCGCCTGAGCATAAGCCTTCGGGTCAGTGGGTTGCGCGATCCCGGCCACAATCAAGCCCCGTTGTTCGGACCAAGCTGCCGGGATTTGCCAATTTAGGATTGCCTTGTTAGTGACCGGTACATCTGGCAACTTCAGGGAAATCTGCCCCGCCAACGCCAAGATTTCGGGCTGTGCCACTGGGGGCAGCGGATCTCGAAAAGGCAGATTCAAATGAACAGCGCCGCCATGGGGAATCAAAGTCCGCTCCCAAGCATAAATAATTGTCTGCTGAAGATAAGTCAACAGCTCTACGGCGGGCACCGCAATCTCGGCTTGCCAGTTGGGATAATTGCCATAAATTTTGAGCTGGTCGATCGTCTGACCGGAATGACAGTCTCTTAACTCTGCTGGTCGATCGGCTGTCAAAACCAGCAAGGGCACCCGACTTTCGCGGGCTTCGATCACCGCCGGATAAAAATTGGCTGCCGCTGTGCCAGAAGTACAAAGCACCACCGCCGGTTGACCGGTGCGCTTGCCATGACCCAACGCAAAAAAAGCCGCCGATCGCTCATCCAGAACTGGGATCGCAGCAATTTTTGCAGACCGAGCAAAGGCCACAGCCAGTGGAGTTGAGCGAGATCCTGGGCAGACTACGGCTAAAGACACTCCTA
The DNA here is from genome assembly GCA_043721015.1 of Synechococcales cyanobacterium. Classification (GTDB taxonomy): domain Bacteria; phylum Cyanobacteriota; class Cyanobacteriia; order Cyanobacteriales; family Chamaesiphonaceae; genus JAAFHZ01. The sequence goes on from JAYSRP010000205.1 coordinate 26,724, forward strand.
AATGTTCTAGGGTGCCAACTAAAGCCGAAGCCCAGAGAGTATTAATATTACGAAAATCCAGTGCCAAGTTGCCTCGTTTGCGTAGCATCGCCGATGGCGAATCGCTTCTTTTGCACTCTAGCACTGGACTCGATCTTCGGCAATTTCTTAGCCCGCGTTAAGACTGACTGCCTAGGACTCGGAATATCTCTAGAAGAATTTAAGCAGGGTGGAAGCTACACCAGTGATGACATCTACGAAGCTACCGCCGCCGCCTTGGCTAGGCTTAGTTGGCTGACGAGCAATTTCGATCGACTTCACAAAATTCTGGGCATTGGTCGCAGCAGCAACATCGCCTTTTTGCTTAAAGATTTGCTCAGCCTTAGTAGCATCTACAGTGGCACCGGCATCATCTTGTAAGCGATAGCGTGCCAAGGCTCTACCATAGTAAGCGTTGCCCATTTGAGGATTGAGACGAATCGCTTGGCTGAAGTGCTCGATCGAGCCTTTATAGTTGTTTTTTTGCCACTCAGCATAGCCCCACTTGGCAAAATCATCGGCGTTGCCAGCAGTACTAGCTAAACCGACAACACCTTGGATATAAGAATTTTGCAGGTTAACACCGGTCAAATTTGCTCCACCCAAGAAAGCATCACGCAAATCGGTGGAGTTCAAAATTGCTCCAGTCAAATCAGCTCCAGTCAAATCAGCCCCATTTAGAGAAGCACCTGTTAGATTTGCGCCTTTTAAGTTAGCACCAATTAATCTAGCCTGACTCAAGTTTGCGCCCACTAAGTTAGCTTGGCTCAGATTCGCACCACTTAGCTCACCCAGTACTAATCCAGCATTAACCAAGTTACACTTGGGGCATTCTTTGGTCGATAACAACTGACTCAAATGATTGGCATTTTCAGCACGGGCAGGAGTGCTAACTGTAACAGCGGTGGTCAAGAGCAAGCTAACAGCTAGAATTTTTTTCAACACGGCAAATACCTCTAAAGTCGGGTGGGAGAGCAGGCAATTCAGAACATACCCCAGTATTCGCGGGCTATATCAGCTAATCCGGAAGTTTTTTTTGGCGATGCGACAGCACAATAAAGGCTGTGCGACAGCACAATAAAAGCGGTGAGATCGATCAAAATCTGAGTAGATCTCACAGCTTTTAGGGATTTGAGATTGTCATGATTGGGCTTAATTTGATCAGAGGTTAGGCAGTGACTTTTTATTACGAAATTGGCTTAGCGGTTGTCTGGCATACTAATAATTGTCTGTAATACGAACAAACCCGCTATTTTTCAATTACCCAAGGGAATCTATGACTACAGTAGACGAAGCAATCAAAGCAATGATTGTGACCAACAAAGTTGATACTGGCAAAGTCCAGGGCTTAAGTCGGCAAATTATCGCTGAAACCAATAATATTTTGACCGGAGTGCTGCTAAATTTTGAAGATTTACCCGGCTTAACTCTCTCTAGCGAAGCATTCCTAAACTATTTTTTGCAGTCTGGCCCCAAAGAGTCTTTGCGATCGATTCTGCGCCAAGGCATTAACCAAAAGCCAGGGATGCGGATGAAAATCAATTCGGCCTATCGCACGGTGGCACAGCAGCACATTCTACGCCAAATTTATGAGCGTGGCCACCTCAATTTGGTGCCCTTAGCGGCCAGACCGGGTAGAAGTAATCATGAAGACGGCTTAGCGATCGATGTAGATAATTACGGCGACTGGAAAGCCCTGCTCCTAAAAAATGGCTGGGATTGGCAGGGTGAAACTGACCCAGTCCACTTTTACAACGATAGTGGCCGGAATGATGTGGGTGATTTGGGAGTCAAGGCTTTTCAACGCTTGTGGAATCGCTATAACCCCAATGACCAGATGACTGTGGATGGTGACTTTGGTGAGCAGAGCGCCGTCAGAATGAATAAATCGCCGATCGATGGTTTTGTGACCACCCGCATTTTTAAAGTGGGTTCAACGGGCGAAGTGGTCAAAAAAATTCAGCAGGCTCTCACTAACGCAGGCTTCCCGGTGCCAGTCAACGGAATTTTTGATGGGGCTACAACAACAGCGGTACGCAAGTTTCAAGATAAAAAGGGACTAGGTGCTGATGGGGTGGTAGGTGCCCAGACCCTGAAATTCTTGGGGATATTGCTCTAAGAACAGTTTGTGGGGTTCGGCTTCGCTCACCCCACAAACTACTCATGCACTCCACAGATAATGCAGATTTTTGCATTCTGATTAGATAAGGATGTGAACAGGAGAGGATATGATGTTCATGTTTGGCGGTCGTGCAAATTGCTGCTCGATCTGCCACCCAGTATCACCTGAAAGACTTGAGAAATGGCTTAGTAGAGATGACCAAGAAAAAAAATATTGCAGTGCTGTTTGGTGGTCGATCGGTCGAACACGAAATTTCGGTGATTACAGCCCTCCAGTTGATTAATGTACTGGATGTCACCCAGTACGAGCCGATTCCGGTCTACATTGCCCAGTCTGGACGCTGGTATGTAGGCGATCAGCTCCTAGAGAAGTCTTTCTATCGCGGTCTGCCCGGATCTCTGCGGGAAGTTCAGGAAGTGGCCTTGATTCCGATCGCTGGCAGTAAAGGACTAACGGTGATCAATCCTCAGCACAGCCTATTTAACTTCGGTAAATCTACAAATGACATTGTACCGATCGATGTATATTTTTTGGCTTTTCATGGTACTTTCGGCGAAGATGGCTGCATCCAAGGCATGTTAGAGATGGCCGATGCCACCTATACCGGCTGTACGGTGTTGCCAGCGGCTTTGGGCATGAACAAGTATAAGTGCAAGAAAACCCTGGAAGCCGCCGGAATTCCAGTCTTACCTGCTGCTGTTGTGGATCGATCGATCGCCCAAAAAAGTCTGGCACAGGTGCGAGATCAGATCTTTGCTACTCCCGGTTTAGAACAGTTACCCCTCTTTGTTAAGCCCTGTAACTTGGGTTCTAGTATTGGAATTGGAGTAGCCAAAGACGAAGCCTCTCTAAGTGGCTGCTTAGTGAACACCTTCCGCTACGACAGTCAGGCTATTATTGAACCCTGTGTCAAAAACATCTTAGAAATTAACGTCTCGGTAGTGGGTGACGAAGACGAAGTCTTGGCCTCGGTCGTAGAGATGCCAATTTCTATTAGCGGAGTCTTAACCTACGAAGAGAAATATCTGCGAGACGATGGAGCTAAAAAGACTGGGGACAGTGAATCGCAAGGGATGGCTAGCCTGTCAAGAATTATTGACCCCCAGGAAATGGATCAGGGGTTAAAGCAGGCCGGTATCGACTATGCCAAAAAAGCTTTCCAGCTTTTGGGTTGTAGTGGTGTGTCCCGCATTGATTTCATTATTGATGCCGATGCCAATCAGCTATACTTCAATGAAATCAACACACTACCAGGTTCACTGTCTTTTTATCTGTGGATGAAATCACGACCGCAGTTAGTTTATACCGAACTTTTAAACCGAATTATTCAGCAGGCTGAAAAGCGCCAGGGTACAAAGCTTTCCCTAAAACGTCAAGAGGGAATGAAGGCATTATTTAAATAAAGCTAAATTCCTGGGGACGGTTTGGGTAAATTGACTAAGAGAACTTAGTCATTGTTTTAGCGAAATCGCCATGAATGCACCCGACCCTAGCTTCCAGATTAATGCTCGTCATCCCTTTGAGGTGGCGCAGCGGGTTTTAGCAATTTTGGCCGTCTTGGATCGAGCTTGCTCTTGTGAAGCTGCTCCTACGGTGGATTGGGTCTATGCTTACAACATCGATCGATATTTTTCGGAAGCTGAGCGAGATTTTTACTTTTCGGCGACAGTTAGCGATGCAGATCGGGCTGACTTTAGCTGGCTGAGTGAAAGTTTGCCGCCAATGCTCTGGGCATTGGGTTATCTAGAAGAAATGCCCAAGCTCGATCAGCGTTTTAAACTAGAAAAAATTCCATATCTTTATCAAATTACCAATAGCACTGCGCAGTTTTTGGGTGATGCCTGCCTCCGCCACAATGATGCCTTGAGCATTGCCGAAGAACAGCATTGCCAAGCCCACTGGCAGGCCATGCAGCCCCAAAAAAAGGTCAAAAAGATTAAAGAATTGATCGATCCAGATATTATTTATGAGCGCCGCTATGCCATTAGCTGGTTAGTCGGCTTGGGTGACTCTTGGGACAATGTGCATTTAGCTTAAACAGCAGAAGCCCCGCATCCCATCTGTACCCAGATGGATGTCGGGATGAATGCGAGCGAAATGAAGATTCCGCCTAGAGCGAAACTT
>JAYSRP010000206.1:0-13371 GCA_043721015.1 Synechococcales cyanobacterium
ACTTTTTCTTCGGCGTGCTGTTTGGAACCATCTTTTTTGAGGCGGACGATCGCTGATTGAGGTATTTCTACCTGAATGATTTGATCGCCAACACCAAAAGAGTGAATCCTTTGCTGCAAGTCGAGTTTAACTTTGTTTTCACAGCCAGATGCTACTTGGACTGCATACCAACGGGGTTTGGGTTGGGGAGCTGAATCTGCTGAACTGCTTTCTTCGAGCAGCATATCGTCTTCTGTTGTCGAACTCATAAAACTCTCCTAGCCTGGAGTTTTGAAGATGATTTTAGCTACCTCTGTAAACAGGTTGTTAACCCCGAAAATTACGCCAGCAGACAGGGATACCATCAATACTACGGCTAAAGATTCGCTGATGAGCTGTTGGCGGTTTGGCCAAATGACCTTGCCTAGCTCAGTTTGACTATCTTTGACGAAACCGACTAAGTCTAGCTTAGGTTTTTCGTCGGCTGCGGTACTATTCGGTGTCTTATCGGTGGCCACGTTGTTATGCCTCGTTTAGGTTGGGTAAAATGTCGATCAAATCAGAAATATTCTGCGATCGGCTGGGTGATCAGGTCAATAAATTAAGCTGCTCACCAGCCTCTTAGTTTAGCCGAGATTTTGTCTGTGTGGCTAAGTCGATCGAGTGATTTTATGACAAAATTTAGGTAGGAAGCTTTCCAGCGTTGTTTTAGCTGGTATTAGTACTTAGGGACGTTAAACTTGGAATTAGAAACTCAGTTAGCTAAATTGGCCGAGCTAGGTCTGGTGCTGAATGCGGGCATTGAGATTGCAGACTTGCTGTATTCCTTGGATCGATCGGAGCTAGAAGCTGAACCTTTTCTGTCGCTGATTGGTTTACTTGGCATTGAGGTAGAGCGAGCGCCTTGGGGAAGAAGGATCTGTGATCGGGTCTGGAACTTTGATACAGAGTGCATCTATGCCACTGGTGACTATGTAAAAATCGTGCAGAAGCTGGGTCTGCTGACTGGTACTCCAGATTATTTGACAGAACTAGTTGATAGTGTGGATTTTGCAGAGGGCACTGCTTGGCTGGAATATACCATTGATGGTAGAAAGCAACATTGGTCGATCGAGCTAAACGATGACTGGGCAGATATGATGGCGCTTTCTTATGTAATGGAAGATTTGCAACGAGCTGGACAGCAGTTTTATTCGATCGATAATGGTCAGGCGATGATTTTATGCTGTCTCGATCCAGAAACTGCCACTAAGTTGGGCGATCTTTGTAACGAAGATTTAGAGCCAGTGATTCCGGCTTAATCAACTTTCACCTAGTATCCGTAAAACCATGCAGATCCAGAAACTTCTTCGCTTGCCCTATCTACCTTGGATATTGCTCTGCTGCACGGTGGCAGCTTTGGGGGTGTTGGTGCTGCGGCCACCCCGAGCGCTGTTTCAGCTAACCAGTCACTTTTTTCCAGGGGCAGCCTATTTCACCACTACCGACCAGCCAGTGATTGCTCTAACGATCGATGATGCCCCAGATGGCCAAACCACTCATCGTATTCTGGATGTGCTCGATCGGCATAACGTAACTGCTACCTTTTTTATCATCACCGATCGAGTTCCGGGCAACGAGCAAATTTTGCAGCGAATGCTAAGTGCTGGCCACGAATTGGGCAACCATACCACTGCCGATATTCATAGTATTGGCCTGAGCACACCAGCTTTTGAGCAAGACTTGGTCAAAGCCGATGCCATCCTCAAAACTTTTGTGCAGCCCCAATGGCTGCGGCCTGCTGGTGGCTGGTATAACCCAGAGATGATTAGCGTTGCCCAAAAGTACAACTACAAAGTCGCCCTTGGCTCAATTTTCCCCTACGATACCAATATTTCTTCGCCGTGGTTTGCTACGCAATTTATTTTGGCCAATGCTCAACCGGGCGGCATTATCGTGATTCATGACTCTGGCGACTGGGGTAAAAACACTGCTGAAACTTTAGATCAAGTGTTGCCCAAACTCAAAGAACGGGGTTATCAGGTCGTGAATCTCTCGACAATGATGTCTCGGAGTAAGTGATAGCGCCTTTAGTAGTCAAACCCTGCTTTTGTTTGTTAGAATACCCAAACCGTCGTGGGACTTTGGTGCGACTTCCGAAATCCAACTATAACTTGGCGATAGCCCGTCGCGCCGCCTCGCCCCGCCGGTCACTGTACCGCTAACATCTCCCACAATGAAGCTCATCGAACAAGTCGAACGCGAAGACTTGGTACTGTTCATTAATGCCTGCTTGTCCTGCACTGGTCAGGGTGAGTTTTATGATGAATATAGCTATAGCTATGGTCAAAAGATTTCTTTGGACTTTTTGCATGATTACATTCTGGGTAACTATCGGCGGCTTTATACTCTGACTCTCGCTGCTGGCATCAATCATTTCAACCAAGCTCAAATCATCCTTAAATTATTGGCTACCGGCAAATCGGGTTCCCCAAGTGAGCGTGTTATCGAAAATCAATTAATTACGGTTACTCTCGATCGATTGCCACCCCAAAGAGCTTGGAGCTTATTGTTACAAATCTGCAAAAAAGGTATTAACAACCGGCGGGCCAGATCGATCGCCCAAGCCTACATCAATAGTCGAGGTGATAAGCTAGCTTTTCAGGCTGTTAAATACCGATCAAAACTGCGGGCGATCGTATCTCACTTTCACCTTAAGCTGGAACCAGAACTCAGCGATTTTTTGTTTGGTCGTTGGGAAAAGTGCTTTAACGCCGAAATTTTCGAGAAGTTTCGCCAAGCTTTTTATAGTGCTAACGCCATTTATGCGCTGCCCTTCACCGTAGCTGAAGGTTTGGCCGTAAAACATCAAATTCCCCGCAAGATTTTTCTAGAAAAAATCCAAGGGCAAATGACGGCGGGGGAAAAGCTGCGACTACAAAATAGCGCCGATAAAGCTGGAATGGAATTGTCAATCGATCCTCAGCGTCTATCACTCACGAAACTAGCACTCTATTTGTTATCTCTGGATCTTAAACAGCGCCAAGAGCAACGGATAGAACTAGCTGATTGGCTAACAAAAAGTGTAGCGACAATATTAAACAATACTCCTTTGCAGCTTGGTAAAGTAGCAGCGGTGCTCGATCGCAGCTACTCTAGCTCAGGTTCCCGTGAAAAACGCCGTCGTCCACTGGGTATTGCCTTAGCTATCGATTGTCTCCTACAACAAGTTTCTCAGGAATATCAAGCTTTTTGGACAGTGCCGACTGATCCTTTGCTGGTAACACCCCGAGGTCAAACTGACCTGGCAACGCCTATTTTAGATGCCTTGGATTGGCAGCCGGAATTAATTGTAGTGATTTCTGATGGCTGGGAAAATGATCCACCAGGGGCAGTGGCTGAGCTGCTGCGGGTTTACTATGAAAAAATAGATCCACAGCGACAGGTTTCGATCGTCCATTGCAACCCGGTGTTTAATGCCAATGACTATGAGCTGAAGCAAATTAGTCCTCTGGTGCCGACGATCGGAATACGAGAAGCCGAAGATTTACCTACTATTTTGGCTTTTATGCGTTTTGCTGATGGTCGAGGCAGCTTGGGTGAACTGGAAAACTACTTACTGCAACGCGCTCAAGATATTCTTACTAAATCCTAGATCATGATCAAACTACTAGAAACCATTGCCCTTGGTAACTTAGAGATTGCTCCCAGTCAAATCTGGGGGGCGATCAGGTTAGTGCCATTGTTGCGCAAGAATTTTAGAGAAGATCTGCGATTGGCTAAGCGCAGTTACGATAGCCAGGTTATTGTCAGTGTTGACAAAAGTACTTTGTATCATAGCTATGTACCCCATGGCTTGGTTTTGAACTGGAGTGATGATGGTCAACCAGTGGCATCTTTGGGCGGCCAATTGAACAATCAATTGAGCGATAAATCTTATCAGTTTGGTGGCGTTAAAGTGATGCGACGGATGGCACAGCGGGAAAACAGGGGAGCAGACAAAAACTCACTGCGGTTTTTGCCGTTGGAAATGGCCATGGAGGGTTTTATGGGGATGTTCTTTAAGGGACCAACCATTGCTTGGCAAGAATATTCGCGCCGCTCTCGGTCTACTGGCTTATCACCGCGCACTGAGTATTCGATTACTGGTCGATCGATCTCTGATTTAAGTGAGGCTTTACGGGTATTTGAAATTCACGAAAATCAGGTGGGTGTCTTGTTATTTGTGGGTGACATGCTGGCTACCGCTTTTGTTTTTCCCCACCCTCAGGACTATCGAGATCTGCATGAAACGCTGTTGACTGATGCCTATGGAGAGACTTTTTATTACTATGGACTCTATGGTCAGGCTCAGGAATTAAAGTATGTTATCGAAGAGCAAAACATTCATGACTTAGCTGATCTGCGATCGGCATTAACCAAAATGCGCCAAGAATGGAGTGATGTACAATCGATGATGAGTGAGGATTTGTTGCAAAGGCCGATTCAATCACAACAAATCTATCAAGCCGGAGCTTTTAGTCTTCAGCGGTTTATTACCGACTTAGATAGAACTCGTACTAACTATATTGGCGAGTCGATCGTGGATGATTATGGTGATTTGCAATATCTAAAAATCTATGGTCTGTCAGCATTGCAAACTCGTAGAGCTTACTTATTGCAAACACTCGATCGGCATGATTGGCAGCTAGAGAAAGCTGCTATTTTTCTCCAGGAGACTCTACCGAGCTTAGTGAAACGCATGGAGAAGGCTGATTTAGGATATTTGATCAATAATCAGGTACGAGAACAAGCTGAGAAAGCTCTGCGTAAGTATTAGCCTAACCAGATGGTGAGAGCTGCAAACAAGATGAAAAGTAATCCACCAACAATCGTAATTGTTTTCTCAGAAATGCGACCTGCAATCATTTTGCCACCCCATACTGCGATCAAAGAGCAAATGGTATGTCCTAGAATGCCACCGATTGTTACCCCGATCGGGTTTTTGGCAGCAGCTAAAGTAATGGTGGCTATCTGGGTTCGATCGCCCCACTCTGCTACAAAAGTCAGTACAAAACTCTCAATCACAATTCTCCAGAAAGTATGCTGTGGAAACCGGCGATCACCTGCTTCCACAGCTTCTGCGGCCTCAGCTCTAACTTCTTCATCAGTCTGGACAGACATTCGCCGAGAGTCGTATAAGAGCTTGAGGCCAAACAAGAAAAACAAAAGAGCCGCAACTTGCTGAATAGTAATTTTGGCTAGAAACGAAAGGCTAGATGGTAAATGCTGCATCAAAAACTGGGGCAGCAACATCAAAAAATGCCCAATGCCTACAGATAACATGGTCATGGCAGCCAATGCCCCGACCACACCGATTAACACGGGCTTGCGAGAATAGCGGGTAGCCAAAACCACGGCCATAAAGAAGGTTTTGTCTCCTAGTTCTGATGCGGTGATTAGTAGTAATCCAGCAGTAAAAGCTTCTAGCATTCTTCCCAATCGATATTATTTTGATGTTACTAATATTACTAGAAACTTTACTCCAAGCTATTTTTACTCATTTTTATATCATTTTCTATGCTGGATTTTTTGCGACCTTAAACTTCGTGCCACTCAAGTTTGCCCCACTTAAATTTGCTTGAAATAAATTAGCTCCCCGCAAATCGGCTCCGCTTAAATCGGCTCCGCTCAGATTTGCCCGCACCAAATAACAACCATACAAATGTGCCCTACTCAAATTCGCTCCACTCAGATTCGATCGATAAAAATAAGCTCCCTGCACCTCCGCTTCATGCAGCTTTGCTCCACTCAAATTCGCTCCACAGAGGTTTGCTCCGCGCAGATTGGCAAAGCAGAGATTCGATCGATGCAAACAGGCTTCGCCCAAATCGGCATTCTGCAAATTTGCCCCGGCAAAATTGACACCCACCAAATTTGCCCCAGTCAAAATAGCCTCAGCTAAACTAGCTCCCGCCAAATTTGCCCCTACCAAGTTACATTTACTCAAATCAGCCCGATCGAGTACAGCCCCTGGCCATTCTACCAAACCCAACTCTGCTCCTGGTAGGTACAGCGGTGAGGTTAGCGATCTCCAATCTACTCGATCCATTTCGCTACTCCATCTGGTTCTTAATTGGTGGCTGCGCGCGACCGGTCACATTCTCGATCGAGCTAACTGCCGCCGCTGCCCCTGCCAATATATTTTGCTCGCTGCCGCCCAAGTATAGGCGGCCAAAGCTGCCTACGGCTTGGACTTCCAAAATGTTAATTGACGCTGCTTTTTCGGCTTCGTTGGCAGCTAAAGAAGCATAGGCCGCAGGTTCTACTTCCAATACAAACAATGTTTGGCCAGCTAACAGCATTTGCCCCCTGGCCATCCGGTTGATAATTTGGGTTTGGTGGGCGTTGATGTTGCGAATAATTTGGCTAGAAACTACCCGAGGCTTAATGCCATCGCTGCTTTTGACTCCGATGTGGGCAAGAATTGCTTTGCCAGCGGCGCGGGTTTCGCCTTGAGACGCTGAGTGAATTTCGAGTAAGCCATACAGCCGCTCGACGATTTGCACTCCGGGGGTTACGGAGGCGGCTTTTAGGGCAATATCGGTAATTTTGTTGATTTCGATACCGGGCGAAATCTCGACCCATAAGGAGCTGTCACCCGGAACCGGCAAAAATCCTTGCACTATTTTGCCCAGGTAGGCGGCGTGTTGCGGCTGGAGGCTGTCTAAATAGACGTAGCTGCGTAATTCGATCCCCAAGGCTTTTCTCTATATTTTTCGGCTGTTGCTCATGGTCATCATACGATCGAACTTGACGCAAATCAAAGCCATCGATGAGATTTGCCGAGAACTGTGCAGTAATTCCACGTTCAGATTTTGATAATGGGAAAGCAGGGAAAAACTTAAACCTGATTATTGATCTACTGCCAGGAATATAATAGACCAATGAATTGGCAACAGCTCGCTTGAGGTGGTGAAAAATGGTGTTACAGGTCGGGGAAAAGCTGCAAAATGGTAAATACACCATTGAGAAGAGGCTGGGCGGGGGGCGCTTTGCTATTTTATCTGGCCAGCAAATCAGATGGAGAGCGGCGAGTTATTAAGATTTTGGATCCTCAGGTGTTGGCGGAACTAGCTGCTCTTGTGCCACCAGAAGCCGATCGATTACGGGGGCAGTTTTGGCAGGAGGCGGTGAATTTGGCGCGGTGCATATTGTGCAGGTGGATACGCCTTTTGAGGAGCATGGTGTTTATTATTTACCGATGGACTATGTTGAGGGCAATAGTTTGGCCGATCGAAATCCTATGATAATGTCGGAGGAGCTGGCCTTAAGGTACATGCGGCAGGTGGGTGAGGCGCTGGCTGTGGTTCACGAGAAAAAGCTGATTCACTGTGATATTCGGCCAGCCAATATTTTTTTGCGATCGAGGGATGGGGTGCAAGAGGCGGTATTGGCAGATTTTGGTTTGGCGTTAGATTTTGAGACAAGGCTGACGCGGACTCGGGAGCGAGAGCGGATGGATGGTTTTTCTGCACCGGAGCTGTATACCAAGGATAAGCCGATGGGTGCTTATACAGACGTGTATTCTTTAGCAGCGACTTTGCATGATTTGGTGACTGGGGTGCCGCCGATCGGGGTAAACCGTAGAAGCGGTGATGTGGGGTTGGAATCACCACGGGTTAAGAATCCTGATGTTTCGACGGCTACTGCTAAAGCAATTTTACGCGGGCTGGAGATGAGGCCGGATGCACGACCAGATTCTGTGCAAGCTTGGTTGGCGATGTTGCCTGTGGCAAAATCTGAGCTATCAGTAGAAACGCCGGGACAGAAAAAATCACAGATAAATTGGCAGACTGTTTGGATGGCGGCAGGTGTAATTGTGGCATTTTTTGCTCTTTTAGTGGCTGCATTGAGCATGGTTCCGGGATGGTTAACTTGGTTTGAAATAAAGCCTTCGACTTCGGCACCGACGAAGACCCTCACCCCCAACCCCTCTCCCAAGGCGGGAGAGGGGAGCCGGAGCACCAAGTAAAGTCTTTGGTAATATGTTTTGGGTTAAAGCTGATGCCCGATAAACATAACAAAGTAGTTATTAAAATCAACCCAATCTATATTGGTTTAAATCCATGAGCTGGAATGCAGGACATTTATTAAAATCTGGGCAGTATGAGGTAATCCAGTTGATTGGTAGCGGGGGATTTGGGATGACTTATTTGGCCAAGGATCTGAATCTGGCTAGACAAGTGGTGATCAAAAGACCCAATTTATCTTTTGAGGCCGATCGAGATTACGACAAATTTCTGCGCCGCTTCAAAAGAGAAGGGCAAGTCTTAGCCCAATTAAAAATCCCTAATATTGTCAGGGTGATTGAATTTACGGAAGTTGAGGGAATGCCTTGCTTAGTAATGGATTTTGTGGCTGGTGAAACTCTCAATGAATGTATCCGCCGCCGAAAGTTCATTCCTGAAGATGAGGCTTGGCCGATGTTTGAAAAACTGGCGAGCGCTGTGGAGGCTCTGCATCAACGGGGGATTATTCACTGCGATATTCATCCTGGAAACATTATTGTGCAGCCCAACGGCGAGCCAGTACTGATTGATTTTGGCTCTACTAAGCTGCTGCACCCAACAACTTGGACGGTAACAACTACAGTAAACAAAGATTTTGGCCCTTATGAGCAGATGGCTGGATCAGAGGAAAATACTCGTGGTTCACAGCCAGCTTGGGATATTTATAGTCTTGCAGCCAATATGTTTTTTGCTGTAACGGGTCAAAAGCCAACGTCGGCCATTAGTCGCAAGCTTTATGATGATGGAATTAAGTCACCAAAAGAATTAAAACCAGGTTTGAGCAATCGACTAAATCGCATGATTATAAAAGGCATGGCTTTAGAGGCTAAAGATCGACCGATTTCAGTTGCAGTATGGATAAGTTTAAGAGATTTTTCTCCACAACCATTTACAAAATCTGCTTTGCTCAAAACAAAAAAACGAACCAGTAGCTCTAGTTATCTATTTTTCAAGAAAAAAACAAATGCATCTTTTCCCTGGCAATCTATGTCCATTTTAATTTTGGGATATTTTCCGCATGGTATAATATTAGGTAACTGTTCCTGGGATGTAGCTTGGGCTTGGGTTTTGGCTTGGGCGGGGACTTTGGTTTTAGACTTAGGTGAGAGTCTAGCTTTAGTTTTTAATTGGTTACTAGTTTTAGCGTTGATTTTAGTCTTTGCTGGGACTGGAGTTTGGGCATGGGCTTGTATTGGGTCTTCTATCGGAGCTTGGGCTGGGGTTCTTTTCGGGGGTTGGTTTATTGACAACAGTTTGTTTGAAGATCAAGACAATGCTTTGCTTAGAATATTCATATTGTGTGGAGCTTTATTGGGAGGTGTTTTTTCAGGGTATCTTGCAGACACAGGAGTTGTATGGGGCTGGGGTATATGCTGTGGATTCTTGACATTAGCTAGCTTTACAGCTATAATATTGGGCTGTACTATTTCTGAAGATAGATTGAAGAAGAAGTATAACAGTGTTCAAGTGTTTTTGATTTATGGTGTCTTTTCATCGATCGGCTTAATATCTGGCGGTACTTTAGGCTCGTGGCTAAAGGTCGCTGGCATCATCAAATTACCGTAACTCAACCTAGAATAGACTCCGCTCTCTCTCCCCTTCATTGATCGAACCATATAAAAGTCAACTAAAATAATATAGTCAAGTCTTTTCATCAAATCATGTCATGAGCAATAATCTTTTAAGCCGAATCACCCATAATCCCGATATTTGTCACGGAAAACTATGTATTCGTGGACTGCGTTACCCGATCGACATCATCCTAGAACTGCTAAGCTCTGGCATGACCCACGCAGAAATATTAGAAGACTACGAAGATCTAGAACTTGAAGATATTGATGCTGTATGTAGTTATTTATCAAATTTTTCTTTTCCCTAAAACCTCAAGGTTCTTTCCGGTTACTCAGAAATGATGCTTCTATTTGCGAGAACTGCACAGGAGATTTTTCTGGGAAATTGACTGTTAGGTCGATCGAACCTCCCATAGCTGTGATCGTGCTGATCAGTGTCCCCAATGTAATATTTTCTCTAGATTCAACCTGGGATATATAAGATTGGCGAACATCTAGTAAATCTGCTAGTTCTTCCTGAGTGAGTCCGGCTGCTTGTCGAACCGTGCTGATAATTTTCAACTCAGCTCGAATCTGATTTGCACCAGCACTAATCTTCTCTTTCATTTCTGGAGAGAACCCTTGCTTAATTTCTTTGTAGGTTCTATGTGGACGACTCATACTAATTCACCATCGTTTGTTTCTTCTAAATATTCTGCAAACCGTTTGTCAGCAGTCATAATACTTTTCTCGTACCAGCGCTTATTACCTCCTTTATTTCCACCAATCAGTAAAACCGCTTGGCGTTGTGGGTCGAAAGCAAATAGTATGCGGTAGGGGTTTCCATCATGCTGTACTCGAAGTTCTTTCATGTTGGTAAACGCTGAACCTTTCACGGTATCAACGTAAGGACGACCCAATGAGGCTCCCTGTTCTTCCAATATATCAAGTACCACCGCGATCGACGCTTGTACTTCAGCATCTTCGGCAAAGAACCACTCTTCAAATTCCCTGTGAAAAATAATTTCCCATATCATACATAAAACATATCACATATATACAATATTTTTTAAAGTAATTCAGCACCTTTCCTAGTCCCTAACGTCTCTCCATCAACTCCAATGAACAGATGCCGTGCTACCCTGCACTACCTTCGTAGCTCTCTCACCAAGTCATAGAAAGGCTGCCAGCTATCTTCTTGCGCGATCGATTCCCAAACTTCTTCAATCAATGGTCGCAAAGGCACCGTTGCTGGATTTGTTCTTGTCAAGGTTTCACCAACTAGCGCCAACTGCTTAGGAGTCAAAGAGCCGATCGACTGTTGATACAATTGCTGCCACAGATTTTTAATTGACTCTTTGCCCTCCACTGGCAGCCAATCAGTATCACCAAGAATCAGATTAAAGTCTTCGTGCCATTTACTCGCCCAGCGCTCTGTCACCAAAGTAAAAAACTGATGATAGCCAATTTGGGTGGTATCCAGTAGCTCCAGGGTGGCATTCAATAACTTCAGACCTTGATCGTTAATTTCTCCGGTTAGACCCAGCTTTTGCCACATCAAATTTTGGTAGCTGTGGGCATATCGATCGTCAAAAGCCCCTAAGGCATCATCCATATCTCCTTGGTTCAAAACCGCCGCTAAGGGCTTTTGCAGAATTTCTAAGTTCAGCTTGCAAATTCCGGGCTGATTTTCGTAACTGTAGCGACCGCCGTAATCGAAATAAGCCGCCGTAAAATTGGGCTGATAGGTGGGCAAAAAAGCAAAGGGGCCATAGTCAAAGCTTTCGCCAGTGATCGACATATTGTCGGTGTTTAACACTGCATGACAAAAACCTGCCGCCATCCATTGGGCTGCGAGGTCGGCTACTCGATCGACTAACTCTTTATAAAAGCTCAGATATTTATTGTCTGTATCAACTAAATGGGGATAGTAAACGGCAATCACATGATCTAATAGTCGCCGGGTAAGGTCTGGGCGTTTGAGATAGTGCAGTCGATCGAAAGTGCCAAACCGAATATGCGATCGGCTAAACCGCACCATCACTGCCGATCGGGTAGGCGAAGGTTCATCGCCTCGCCATAAATCCAGCCCGGTTTCTACCACGCTCAAACAGCGAGAAGTCTTTACTCCCATGCGATGCAGTGACTCCGCCGCCAATACCTCGCGCATCCCTCCTTTTAATGTCAGCATTCCATCGCCGCCTCGGGAGTAAGGAGTGCGGCCAGAACCCTTGGTGCCAAAATCATATAACTCGCCATCTACTCCCCGCACTTGGCCATAGAGAAAACCGCGTCCGTCCCCCAGGCCAGGATTGTAATTACCAAACTGGTAGCCGTGATAGCACAGAGCTAATAATGGCTGGGAGTGACCGCTGAATTGACCAAAGGCTTCGATAAAATCGGCATCGCTCACATTGGCTGGGTCTAAGCCCAACTGAGCTAAGATGTCATCATTACGCCAACGTAGGGTGTGTCGAGGAAAATCTTCTGCCGCCACGTCGTCATAATAATCATTGCCCAGGTCGGCGAGGGCGGATTCGTAATTTAGGCTAAGAAGAGGATTCATCTAGATGACAGATTCATTAATGTTTCAAGAAGATGAGTACGTGGTGCTCACCAGTGGCCAACCGGAAGAAATTATCACTGCTGCCGATATGTTAGTGAAACTCTCCGAGACTCTATTGAATCACGGAGAGATCGATTTTCCGGCAGATGTGTTGGCCAAAGCCTCGACGGCATCACGGGCAGCCTACTTATTAGACAATTACTGCGAGTTAGATTTGGGCGCAGGTCAATACATACAGTGGTATGCGGTGCGGTTGGAGAAAAACTAGGCTGCTTTTACGGTAGCTGGTTCGCCAACAATCAATGACACGTCGATATCTTCATCGCTGGTGCGTTTGAGGGTGACATGAATGCCGGGGCCAAAGAACTTGGTGATTTTCTCATGCTTTTCTTCCCAGGTAGTGAAAGGAATCAGCGGCGTATAGAATTCCATGATCAGGGCGTATTTGCCCTCGATCAGCTCTTCGCGCATTCCTCTGATTACTGGTCGCTCGTCGTCAGTGGGCGATAAACCGAGTTTTTCTAAGGCTACATCTAAGTGGGCTTCTTGGCCGTAACGAAACCGAGTTACGTCCTGACGAATTTGTTTTTGGATAGCCGTCTGCTGCGCTTCACGGATCGCCTTCATTTCTGGCTCAGGGTCAACTAAAGGCACTGGGCGCAGTTCCGCAGACTTTAATGCCAAGCCACCCAACAGCAATGGAACTCCATAGAAAAAGCCAATCAGGTTGAGGGTGGGGTTATCGACGGCATAGGCACCGAAGCCAATTAGGGTGAGCAGGCCACCAATACTAATCAAGGTGGGTCCGAGAGGAATGCGGCGCAGCAGGGACATGGGATAAATGGATATTGTTACAAAACTTCTTGTATTATCCACTAATTTTCAGCACATGGGCTATTCCAGCATAAATACTCAAGATGTTTGTTGAGCGTTTTGATCGTTGGATCGGTTGCTGTATAAAACTTCTGGTTTTTCAAATAAATACTTTAATCACGAAATAGCTTGATTAATTTCGATAAGAGAGTAATTAAGCATAAAATTCAGTAGGTAATTAAACTCAGCAAGTCTTTTGTGAATGTAACAAATAATTGCGAGCGTCTCATACTTAAGAGGGATGATCCTTTATATTGTAGAAACCAAGCAATCGATCCCCGCCGGAAGTAAGACAAGAATTCATCGAATCTTAACCGGTATTCATATAAACCACTGGAGATTACCATCATGCAAGTAACTGAAAATTCCCTGA
>JAYSRP010000207.1:0-13353 GCA_043721015.1 Synechococcales cyanobacterium
GCATATTTCAAAAGCAGTGATACAAAAAGTCGAGAGAATTTTCTGAAAATGTTACAGGGAGGAGAAGAGAAGTATGTATTGAATGAATATGCGCAAGCATATATGGAGGGATATAAGATACCAAAAAAACACCAAAAAACACAAGAAGAGCTATGGAATTTTTATCAGGAATTGAAGGACTACCAAAAAGAACCAAGTGATGAAAGAAAAGTAGAACTAGAGAAAAAATTTGACGAAATATTTGGGGAAAGCTATGAAAAGCATGGCAGCCTAAATGACGTAATCAAAAAGATAAAGAGTCAAAAAACAGAGTTGTTACAGGGGCTGGAATGTCCAGAGTTCCCGCTACACAACAATGCGGCGGAAAGAGACATAAGGGAGCATGTGACTAGAAGAAAGATAAGTGGTGGGACAAGATCTGAAATGGGGAGAAAAGCAAGAGATATATTTGTGGGGATTAAAAAAACTTGTCGTAAGTTAGGGGTCTCATTTTGGAATTACTTGGCATCTAGAATAAACCAAGATGAAAAAGTACCCGATCTATCAGATGTAATAAAGGAGAAAGTGGCTGCTACTCAAATTCCAGCCCCAACATAGGTAAAGTCTGAACTGACGAAAATAGCACATCGCCATCTTGATTTTTCAAGCCGTGGCAGGTTTTTCCGCGTTTTTCTGTTTACCAGGAGTTATTGAGATGTTACCTGTAGCTTAGCTATATTTTGCCTATTATGGACTTTCAGCAACGCAAAAGTTTGAAAGCCCAATGTTTTCTGGCTTGTAAACTAATCACTTGTGCCTCCCACGGTAGTATAACTGCGCTCTTGTTCCTCCGGCTTAGATTTAACATTGACCTCCACATCAAGATCAAGAGCATTCAAAAACTTGAATAACCTTTCCAACGAATACCCCCGAAATTGACCTCTGACCAAAGCCGATACCTTGGGCTGATCTATTCCTAATACTTCAGCAGCTTGATACTGATTTAAACCCTTGGCTTTAATCGCCTTACTCAATAGCATCACCAAATGTGCCTTGAGCAACATTTCCTCTGGGTTCTCATATCCCAAATCGGCGTAAACATTGCCACTGCTAGGAGTTACAGTGTTTTCTAAATCTTTAGTGAGAGCGTGGTTAGTTGTCATAATTAGTCTGATGATGTTCAAAAGCAACTTTGAGCCTTTGCTCGACCAACTCGATATCTTGTTTTGGGTTCTCTATGCCGCTTTTGGACTTCTGCTTGGTGCAACGCACGCTGAGGAAACCTCAGCGCGATTGCATCCGCTTTTGGAAGACGTGGAGGACATACACAGCAAACTCAAACCGGACAGTATAGACAGCATGATACGTATCCCCATCAAAATCATCGACAACTTCCAATACCCCAGAACCCTTAAAACCTTTCAAAGGCTTGGCATCATTATGCTTTTCACCTAGTTGGACTAGAAATAATGCAAAACCAACGTTGTCTTGCACCGAATCGGGCATTGTTCTGAAGTCTTTTTTGGAACTGGCGATCCATTCGAGTAGCTTCATTATCAATTTTATCTTTGTAATGCTAATTTTGGCATCATTTTTTTACTATGGCCAGTTTATTCCTGCCAAGCTAATCGCTGAAGCCATTCCGCCAAATCGGTACATCAAACCGCATTGCCTTGCAGCCATGTCAGCAAATCGCTCATACTTTCAAAGTCCAATAGTGCTTCCCCTAAAAGGTCAAGCTGTTCTGTAGAGAGCGATCGAACCCTCGCCACCACTTCCACTGGCATTCCTCTGATTTGTCGGTCTAATTGTCGCACCACCAAATCTCGCCGACCGTTAAATTCACCAAGCTGCTCACCATCAAGGTGCGCAGCTTCCAACTGTTCTAAATATAAAGGGGATAATTGCATCACTAACCCCTGCTCATCGGTTTCAGCATCTTGTTTGGCCGCTATTCCATTCTATAAAATACCAGTAATTCCAACAGGCTTTGGCATGATGCAAATCGTTGCCGAAGTATATATGAAACAGCGATGGCTTAAGAAGCATTAATCTGATCTTAGGAGAGCAGTTGAGCTGCTTGCATCTGATAGTTTTAGGCTTACATTTGGTACTATAAAGTACAAAATGCTGCTCCTTGCAACGATAACTGCTTATCGCAGGGACTATCCACCAAAGCACGATCAGAAACTCGTGCGCTGTCAACTATCCAGCCCGTAGGCTGATTGTCAACTTTTGATTCGATTGGTTTCAGAGGATTCGTTTATCTTAACTTTCTGCACAAAAGCAGACTTTTTAGACCAACGCCTATGTCCGATTTAAGTTGAAGTCCTTTTTTAGCCTTGGTTTTCGGCTGTTGGTAATTCAATCTTTGATCAGATGTCATTAATCATCTCCTAATGCTAGGCTATCTAGTACTAAGCGTCAACTCCTTGGCTCTGGCAATTACCAAGGCGCAAAAATTGGCGATCGGCGGAATATTCATTCGATCGGTAGTAGTCACCAGCATGACCTGACGCTGTAAAGGTAGCGACCTGGGTTCACTAGCAGTCGGTGCCAAAAGAGCCAGTGGTCGCACCGTGAGGTTTGGCTCCCGCTCAATATCAGTCAAGGCCGATCGGGGTAATAAGGCAATCAGTTCGCCCTGCTGCACAACTCCCCGAAAAGCATCCAACGAATTTAGCTCTAGTACGGCCTGTAACTTTGCCCCCAGTCGATCGAACTGATCTTGCACCAGACGCTGCATTCCATAACCATCTTTAAATACCACTTGAGGATAGCGTACTAGCTCGTCCCAAGGAATGACCTCTAGCTGAGCGAGGGGGTGCTGATTGGCCAATAGCACCTGAATTGGCTCTTGCATCAATTCCTGCACTACCAAATCTACGCTGTTGGTAAACAGCCGATTTTGCATCACGATCGCCACATCAATTAAGCCATCTCGCATTACCTTGAGCGCTCGATCGCTGCCCAAGGCCGTCACCCGAAGCTGGACGTTAGGATACTGATGACAGAATTTTTGCAATACTGGGGGCAAAAAGTAGGCACAGGCAGTGTGAATGGCTCCAATACATAGCTCCGGCTGTTTGCCCGCCAAGAGGTCTTGAATTTCGCTGGTGGCATTCTGCCACTCTTGACAGATCCGTCGTGCTCGCCCCACCAATTTTTCACCGGCGATCGTCAGCTTAGCCTGACTGCTGCGATGAAACAAAGGAGCTTGTAAGTCGGCTTCTAACGCTTGAATTTGCCTACTAGCTGCTGATTGGGTAATGCCACATTGCCGCGCTGCTTGTAAAAAACTGCCGGTTTCGACCACAGCTAAAAATGTTTGTAATTGCTCGACGCGCATATCAGCAGTTGAAGCTTAAAGTTGAGACCTTTAGCCTACCACCAATCTCTTCGCAGAGTGCTATGAAGCACAAAGCGCTGCAAAATGCTACCAGCAAAAATTTGTTGCGACACCCAACAAATATGTTCATAAAACGAGGGCGAAATTGTTCGGCCATTATGCTGAAACAGTAGCTCAATATTCTGATCAAAATTCGCTGTAACTGTTGCTAGATACCAATCAAAGACCTGATTTAAATTTTTTGCTTTTAGTATAAAATTATCCCCAATTGAACAATTTTGAGTTTTTTCAGTGATGACATTCGTAAGACTCTCTACTATAAATATAAAGATAAGTTCTAATGTTATGTCATTAAGTTCAATTGTCGTTCAGCCGTAAAAAGATGCTTAAATCGATTCTTCGCTCCGTTAGCTTGATGACCTTGGCGGTCGTCGGCTTCTCTTCTGCTCCAGCTTTTGCCAATGGCAACACCTGTGATGGCAGTTGTCCTCGTACTCGCGCCTGCCAGTACAACGCCAAAGAATTAACTCTCAATGAGCCAACTCAACTCACTCCCACTCTGGATCCCCCAGTTCAGTTGGTAGAGCCAGCTCCGTTTACTACTCCTCAGGCTCCAGTTCAACCTATCGCACCACCTTCTAACCCAGGTCGTGGCTTGCGTCCAGGTAGATTCCGCACAGGTCGCGGCTAGAATTTTTATCCCGCTAATCATGTGGGGCGAAATTATAGAAAACCATAAAAGCTCCCAGAATTTCTGGGAGCTTTTGTTTTCCTTGAACGAATTTAGACACAAGGCAATGCCGTTGGGTAGAAAAACCCAACGGCAATAAATTCAATAAAAATCAAGCAATCTTAAGCACGAACTTGAACTACTGTACCAACTTTGACGATCTTGAACATTTCTTTGACGTTTTTGTTGCTCATCCGCACACAGCCATGGGAAGCAGCTTTACCGATCGAACTCAAGTTAGTGGTGCCATGGAAACCAATTTCGTCTTTGCCGTCATTCCAGAAGCCGATCCAGCGCTGACCCAAGGGGTTGTCGGGGCCAGGAGCCAACTGTTCGCCCGTCTTAAAGTTAGTCCAACCAGGATTTTTGAGCATTAGCTCTACTTTCCAGTCACCTTGAGGAGTTTCCCATTTCTTTTTGCCGACCGCTACGGGGTATTTGTTCAGAAGATTTTCACCGCGATAAACATAAACTCGGCGCTCGCCTAACTTCAATACCAAATGCACTTCATCAGTCTTGGCCTTGAAAGTTTCGGCAGGCTTGGTTTTAACCACTTCAGGCTTGTCTTGGGCTGGCTTTTCGCCAGTTAGTGGAGCCTGAACACTGGTGCTAGTTGGCTTAGCCTTAGGAGTCTCTGCCCGACCGGCAAAAGGTGCCGCCATCAAGCAAGATAGAAGGCCGATCGACAAAAGACTACGCTGAAAGTTTTGCTGAAACATAGAAACCTAAAAATTGCTGGGGTTTAAAAAGATTTAAGATTGTGAATAATCGAAACATCTAAACTATCAGTAAATATACCGAAAAAGATGTCTTCTGTCACTGTAACAAAGCCAGATGAACAAAGGCTTCAGCTTAATGTCAGAAACAGATTGAGAATGAGGAATTCCGGACTTTGGAGGCTGTTAGCTTTCTGACTGCAAGTGAGTCAAACACCGTTTAATCAACACTACTAGGTCATTTGCAGTGTTTGGTGCTTGAGCCAACTGCTGAAGCTTTTCTACTGCTTTAAAGCCACCTTGTCGCAGGCAATAAATTACCTGCCAGCGCACCCGTTCATCAAAGTCTGCTAATAGCCACACAATACCCTCGACCCCCAGTAGGTCTGGCATGTTCCCCAGCACAGCAGCCAGCTCTTGGCGTAAGCGAGGGCTATTATTGGCCGCTGGGTTTTGGATGTATTCGGCTAGTAACTTGGCTACGGCGGGCTGCTGACTTTTGAGCTGATCGAGCGATCTAACGGCCACCGTAGCGATCTCGGCATCTGCTGACCACAAAACTTGCCGTAGGTAATCAAGGGTAATCGGCAGATTGATCGCCCCCCAGGCATAAGCAATTTGTTTGCGCAGATCTGCGGGGCAAGTATTTTTTTGATAGCAATCTCCGAGGGCGATCGCTGCTGCCTCACTGCCCATCCGTCCCAATGCCGCAGCAGCAGCTAAGTACACCCCCGGATAAAGATCTTGCAGTAAGGGGGCTAGTCGATCGACCAACTGCATTTTTGCAGCCAGATCTGGTCTCATCCCTAAACTAGTCACTGCCATTCGCCGAACGTTGCTATCTAAGTCGGTCAAAGCTGTTATTAACACCGGTGACACCCGCACATCGTGGAAACTGCCTAAAGCTTCGATCGCCACGCTTCTGATCGCTGCATCTGGGTCACTTACCACTGATATTAGTGGCTCGATCGTCTGGGAATGGCGAATATGCCCCAAGGCTAGCACTGCCGATTTACGCTGGTGAGGAATTGCTAGTAACTGGGTTAATTGCTGGATTGCTGGTGTACCCATATCGGTCAACACCCGCACTAAAATCTCGGCTAACTCGGCAGGTGGATCTTGACTTAACTGCTCAATTATTCCTGCAACTACCAGAGGGGAATGGGATTCTCCTAAAATTTTGCCTATGCACCAGTGGATAGCCGCTTCTAGGTCGGTGTTTTGCAATAAATCTAGCAAGGGCTGAATAGCCAGATCACCCAGCTTCGGCAGCACTTTAGCCACTTGCCAAGAATCGGCAAAATCGCCCTGAGTCAAAACCTGCAAACTCCAAGCCAAAATTTCTGCGCCATCTAAGCTGGGGTCAAGTTCTACTAGCCCTTCACTCACTGCTTCCCAATCGCCTCGATCGGCAGCCTGTTGCAGAGTTCTAGAGATGAAAGGCATCGGGCTGCTCCAAATAAGCTAATTCGGCAGCAGTCGAGACTCTGCCCAAAACTTGATTGCGGTGAGGAAATCGCCCAAATTCTTTGATGATTTTATGATGTTGCTGGGCTGCCGCTACGGCAAAGTGCTTGTCTGGATGCTCAGGTAGCGCCAGAAACAACTCTAAACACTGGATTTGATCAGCCAAGTTTTCGCTATGCTCTAATGGCAAGTAAAAAAACCAGCGCTGTATCGGCAAAAACTCTTGATCTACACCATTCAAAATAGCCTGTTTGGCGATCGCTAGAGCCGCTGCATCGGTGGCAAATGTTTCTGGTTGACCCCGAAAGAAGTTGCGGGGACTTTGGTCTAACAGCAAAATTAAGGCCAAGCAGCTCCAAGGCCAACCCTGCCAACCATCTAAATATCCAGCGGCAGCAAATTCGTAATCGTTAGCAAATAATTCTTGGAGCTGTTGATCGGTCTCGGGGCTAGCCAAAAACCACCAAGGGCGGTAGCATCCGTAGTTTTCGCTACCGACTGCCCCAAACCAAAATTTTATAATTGCTTCGACCCGTGACATGTTCGCTTCCTGCAGTAGTTGATTGAGTTGGTGGATTGAGATTGATCTAGATATTGATCTGCCCAAATTATCACGGATCGATCAACCCCATAAACCAGATAAATCACACTTGCCGAAAAAGCATTGAACCAATGCACTTAAATCATGTAAACAAATATTATGTATTCTTAAGCACATATTCATTCAACCAATCATCGTTAACCTCAAGATCTAGATTGCATACTCTTTTTGCCCAGTCTCTAAATTCTTCATACTTTTTAATCTTATGGTTGCCACCACTCCTAGTCTGAACAAGTTTGAAAAGCTTAAAGCCGAAAAAGACGGCCTTGCCGTGCGGGCAGAGCTAGCATCTTTTGCCCAGATGGGCTGGGAGGCGATGGATAATAACGATCGAGAGCATCGTTTGAAGTGGCTGGGAGTGTTTTGGCGACCAGTGACTCCGGGCAAGTTTATGATGCGGCTGCGCTTGCCCAGCGGCATTATCAACAGCGCTCAGTTGCGAGTGTTGGGCAATATTTTGCAGCGCTATGGTGATGAAGGCAGCGCTGATATTACCACCCGCCAAAATATTCAGCTTCGTGGCATCCGGATCGAAGACTTGCCTCAAATTTTTGCAGAGCTGGAGTCGGCGAATCTGACCAGCGTGCAGTCGGGGATGGACAATGTGCGCAATATTACCGGCTCACCGGTAGCTGGCCTAGAAGCAGGGGAGCTATATGACACCCGCGCCATGATTCAGGAGCTGCAAGATAAAATTACTAACGACGGCGCGGGCAATCCAGAGTTTAGTAATCTGCCCCGCAAGTTTAATATTGCGATCGCGGGCTGTCGAGATAACTCGGTTCATGCCGAAATTAATGACCTGGCCTTCATTCCGGCTTTTAAAGACGATGTGTTTGGCTTCAATATTGTAGTGGGCGGCTTCTTTTCAGCCAAACGGATTGAACCAGCGGTGCCTTTAGATGCTTGGGTGCCACCGGAAGGAGTGATTCCGTTTAGTTTGGCAATGCTGCGAGTGTTTAGAGACCATGGGTTGCGGGCTAATCGCCTCAAATCTAGACTAATGTGGCTGATCGATGAGTGGGGTATCGAAAAACTGCGATCGGCTTTAGCTGCGGAGTACCAGTTGCCTTTAGCCACTGCGGCAGCCAAGGACGAAATTGAGTGGGAGAAGCGCGATCACTTGGGGGTTTACGCCCAGAAGCAAGATGGTTTGAGCTATGTAGGTATTCATATTCCCCTAGGCCGACTGTTTGCCGAAGAGCTGTTTGAGTTAGCCCGCGTGGCTGAAGTATACGGCAGCGGTGAGCTGCGCTTTACGGTAGAACAAAATGGCATTATCCCTAACGTGCCAGCCGATCGACTATCTAGCTTACTGGCTGATCCTTTACTGCAAAAGTTCTCGATCGCCCCCAATAATTTAACTCGCAGCGTAGTTTCTTGCACTGGGGCGCAGTTCTGTAACTTTGCTTTGATGGAAACCAAGCAGCAGGCTGAACACTTTGCTAACCAGTTAGCCGATCGGGTCACTGTGCCTGAACCGGTGCGTTTCCACTGGACTGGCTGCCCTAATTCCTGTGGTCAGCCCCAGGTTGCCGATATTGGCTTAATGGGTACGAAGGTGCGCAAAAACGGCAAGATGACCGAGGGAGTGGATATTTACATGGGCGGCACCGTCGGTAAAGATGCTCATTTGGGCACTTGTGTGATGAAGGGCGTAGCTTGCGTAGATCTTCAGCCGGTATTGGAAGAGCTACTAGTAAAAAACTTTGGTGGTCAAATTAAGGTTTAAGGTGATTTTTTGATGCGTAGTGTCACCGGGATATGGGTGATACTTCAGAAAAACAATCTACTTCAATTTCATAAAAAAAATCCGTTGCGTTAGCAGCGGATTAATCAATTAAGGAGCTTGGCGATTGAAGTTAGTCTTGGTTCAATTGTTCGAGGGCATACTTGCTAACCATCATGGTGAGTTTGACCTGCTCAGTAGCAGACAACTGATCCCATTCGATCGAGCGAGCCAAGTTGTCTACATTAAAAGCACTGGGGTCAGAACGCATGGCGTAGGAGTAAGGGCGAGCAAACACCAACAGATCTTCGGCCTCCCAAGCGGGCAACAAATTCTGCACACAGGTAACTAGCTGATCTACTGCAACCAACTTCTCGGCAGCGGCCTTGGTTGCTTCTGCTGCAACCTTTTCTAGCCATTGCTGAGGAATACGAGCAGAGAATCTCTGAGACAACAAAGCCAAAACATCGGGGGTTTCACCTGGCCAGCAAGTATTCAGCTTGGCAAAAAAACTGTGGGAAGACTGTTGGAGTTCATCAGCCGACCAATCATCTAAGCTAAAAGCCTGTTCTTTGGCTTGGTAGTAAGACTCAGAGTCAACATCGCTAGGACTCCAAGGACAGTGATCGGGAGCGATGCCGGGGGCAAATAGCAGCCGAATGAGATCGGTTTCTGGCGTGGGGATAGACTTATTAACTTCTTTCATACCTGGACTCCTTGAATACTAAGCAAACTAGTGGGTTGGATCGCGTCAAAGCTATATATTTAAAGCAATTTCTAGTATTTAGATGTTTCCATCGAAACGGCTATAATTGCTCTGTGACATTGACTACATATGTAATCTGAAGGATTCCGTAAACTTTGCTAGATTTGTTCGGAACTTTTCTTCTGTGCTCGCGTCTTGTGTCGTTCTATGTATTATATCATTTCCATTACATATCTATAAGTTTCTGGCTTGGTAAGAGTTTAGGGCGCTTTTAAGCGAGGTTTTTGCTAGAGTCTTAAATAGAATTCCATCTAAGTCTCACCTTATGCAAGTCCTGGAAAAAGATCCTGTTCTAAATTTGAACCCAAATTTGGATTTCGACTGGTCGGCAATCGGCAAACAAATGAGCGCGATCATTGGTACTCGACACGTAGTGCAAAAACGCGAAGAGTTAATTACCTACGAGTGTGATGGATTAACCAGCTACCACGACTTGCAACGCCCACAGTTAGTAGTACTGCCTCAGAATACCACCGAGGTGGCGGCTATTGTCAAACTCTGTGACCAGCAACAGATTCCTTGGATTGCCCGAGGTGCAGGCACCGGTTTATCGGGTGGGGCGGTGCCCGACCAAAACTGCATTTTGATTGGCACAGCCAGGATGAATAAAATCTTAAACATAGATTTGGCAAACCAGCAGGTTACAGTCCAGCCAGGAGTAATTAATAACTGGGTAACGCAGGCAGTCAGCGGAGCTGGGTTCTACTACGCCCCAGATCCTTCTAGTCAGGTGATCTGCTCGGTGGGGGGCAATGTGGCCGAAAACTCTGGGGGAGTGCATTGCTTAAAGTACGGGGTGACAGTCAACCATGTTTTGGGTTTGGAGCTAGTGCTGCCCGATGGTTCGATCGTCCATACCGGGGGTGAAATTGGTGAAACTCCGGGCTATGATTTGACCGGATTGTTTGTGGGTTCGGAAGGCACGTTGGGCATAGCCACTGAGATTACCCTGAAGATTTTAAAAACCCCGGAGTCGATCTGCGTGTTGCTGGCTGACTTTGATTCGATCGAAGCCGCAGGCAATGCAGTCTCAGATATTATTGGGGCAGGAATTATTCCGGGCGGCATCGAAATGATGGATAACTTTAGTATTAACGCCGTAGAAGATGTAGTGGCTACGGGTTGCTATCCCCGCGATGCGGCAGCAATTTTGTTGGTGGAAGTGGATGGTCTAAGGGTAGAGGTAGAGGTGAATAAGCTGCGAGTAGAGGAAATTTGTCGCCAGAATGGTGCCCGGAATGTGACTAGTGCCAGTGACTTAGAAACTCGGCTAAAGCTGTGGAAAGGGCGGAAGGCGGCTTTTGCGGCCATGGGTAAAATTAGTCCCAATTACTACGTTCAGGACGGGGTGATTCCTCGGACTCAGTTGCCCTATGTGTTGAAAGAAATTGGCCGACTGGGTGAGGAGTTTGGTTATTATGTGGCCAATGTGTTTCATGCGGGGGATGGCAATTTGCATCCGCTGATTTTGTATAACCAAGCTGATGCTGGTGCTTTGGAGCAGGTGGAAAAGCTGGGGGGCGAAATTTTGAAGCTCTGTGTGAGGGTGGGTGGCAGTATTTCGGGTGAGCATGGCATTGGCACCGACAAACGCTGCTATATGCCGGAGATGTTTAGCGAGCAAGATTTGGAGAGTATGCAGTGGGTGCGGATGGTGTTTAATCCTAAGGAGTTGGCGAATCCGGGGAAGATTTTTCCGACTCCCCGGACTTGTGGAGAGTCCAGCCGGGGAAATAAGGAGTTTAAGGGGATCGATCGACTGTAAAAAACCTACATTGGGTCACAGCGAATTTCGATCATCAGACCGTCAGGGTCATAGCAGTACACGCCTCGCCCGGTCGATCGGGTGATCGGCTCTCCCTCAATTTTGACGTTGTTACTACGCAGAACTTGCACTGCAAAATCAAACAACTGCGGGTCAATATTAAAAGCCAGATGATTAACGCGGGTAAATTGCACCGTAGGATCTTCGTTTGGCGATGTCAATCCTGGCTCAGCGAACAAATCCAGAATCAGGCCATCGGGAGTACGGAAATTGGCTACTTTGCCTGTGGCTACAAGCTGAGCAATACTGCTGGGTATTTCGGCTCCCTGTAACTCGTGTAGACCCAAGATTTGGCCATAAAAGTACTTAGCTGCTTGGATATCGGCCACATTCAAGGCGATGTGGTGAACTTGGCTGAGGTGGCCAGGGCTAAGGAAATCAGCGTCGGGTGCAGACATGATTACAGTCCAGATTTTGGTTTCTATGATAGCCTTTCTACCATTAATTTTCTGCGGCTATCGCCCCGCTGTAAATCGCAACAGCGCTATAATCCTATCAATAAATAAAAATATAGGTTGTATGAAAGTAGCTATTACCGGAGCCACGGGTTTTGTGGGCAGTAAATTAGTTGAAAAGCTCTTGGCGCAAGGGGACGAGGTATTAGTATTGACCCGCAATGCCAGCAAAGCTCAAAAGCAGTTTCCTCAGGCTCAAGTAGTGCAATATCGACCATTAGAAACTGGTGACTGGCAAAAGTCGATCGAGGGCTGCGATGCAGTGGTTAATTTGGCTGGAGAGCCGATCGCTGAGAAAAAATGGACTGCTGAGCAGAAAAAGATTATTTTGGATAGCCGGGAATTAGGTACTCAGAAAATTGTGGCGGCGATCGAACAAGCCACCAATAAGCCCCAGGTTTTAATTAGCGCTTCGGCGATCGGTTATTACGGAATTAGTGAGACCGCCAGCTTTGATGAATCTAGCCCTGCTGGCAAGGATTTTTTGGCGGAAATTTGTCAAAAGTGGGAAGCGGCCGCTCAAGCTGCTGCTATCCGGACTGTGGTCTTGCGGTTCGGCATTGTGCTGGGTAACGGTGGCGGAGCCTTGGCCAAAATGCTGCCCGCTTTCAAAATGTTCATGGGTGGCCCGATCGGCACTGGCAATCAGTGGTTTTCGTGGATTCAGGTAGATGATGTGGTGGCAATGATTTTAGCGGGGCTGAAGGATGCCAGTATGTTAGGTACTTTTAATGCCACTGCGCCGCAGCCGGTGAAGATGAAAGATTTGTGTGTGCAGTTGGGGGCGGTGATGGCCAGACCTTCTTGGATGCCGGTGCCCGGTTTTGTGTTGGAAACAATGTTGGGCGAAGGTGCAACGGTGGTGTTGGATGGTCAGCAGGTGTTGCCAAAGGGCTTGCTCGATCGGGGCTTCAGCTTTCAATATGCCGAATTGCCTGCTGCCTTGCGGGCTTGTGTATAAAGTACTGGTTGCGATTTCTATCCATTGATACCGGTGCTGGAATAAGACCTAATCCAACGGACTAATAACTCCTCGACCACCACGATTCATTACATGGGTATAGATCATGGTGGTTTTGACATCTTTGTGACCCAAAAGTTCTTGGACTGTGCGAATATCGTAACCATTTTGGAGAAGATGAGTTGCAAAGCTATGGCGAAAGGTATGGCAACCAATTTTTTTATCAATTTTAGTTTGTCGCACCGCTTGCTTGATGGCTTTTTGTAGTCCACTTTCATGTAAGTGGTGCCGCCTAACAGTTCCACTTCTGGGATCTTTGGAAAGTCCGATGCTAGGAAAGACGTACTGCCATATCCATTGTCTGTCGGCGTTAGGATATTTTCTTTCTAAGGCAAAAGGTAAATAAACGGCTCCATAACCTTCCTGTAGATCCCTTTGGTGTAAACTGCGAACTCGCTGAAGATGCTCCAATAAAAAAGGAGCCAAAGTATTTGGCAGCATTGTAACTCTACTTTCGTGTCCATTGGTATCTCGAACCACAATTTGCTGGTGTGAAAAATCTATATCTTTGATGCGAAGACTCATTAATTCACTAAGGCGCAATCCTGTGCCATAAAGCAACTGTACGAGTAGTTTATGTTGTCCATGCAGCTCCTGAATAATAGCTTTTGTCTCTTCTTTAGCTTACAGGCGGGAAGCCCCGCGCTCTAACGCTTCGGTGAGCGTCGGGATGAAAGCCGAGTGAGTTGACGATTACAACCGAGCCACACAACGC
>JAYSRP010000208.1:0-2748 GCA_043721015.1 Synechococcales cyanobacterium
CGGGTATTCTCAGGGTTGCTTTCTCAAAAAACTCTTCAGTCAATGGTGGAATATCTGAGTAGTCGATATCTTCATCTGTCATGGCTGCTAGGGCTGCCCAATCAGTTTGAGAGGTAGTCTTCAAATCTTTGTTGTTCATGTCGATTTGCTCTTCGTACTGAAATTATACGGATTACGTCATTTTGCCGTTCTGTCCAAATTATGACGGCGATGTTGCTATGGAGAAATCCAAGACCGAACCAGCGATCTTCCCCATAGTCAAAACGGTCTTCTGGCTCAATTAACATATTGCTATCAAACATTGATGAGACATCAGCAAAGTCGATTTTGTGTTTGCGAATGTTTTCTTGGTTTTTAACCTCATCCCACTCAAACTGCATGAAAGTTTACGTATTAACTTAGACCATTCCTAATTATCACTTATTTTGCTCAGATAACTGCCACAAAATGCAGAGACTCTACCAGTGGTCATTTTGATTGGATTTTCGTAAGCTTGGCATGTTAGACTTAGCTAAGTTTAGCTAGGCTGCAAACATGAAAGTCGTCAATATCCATGAAGCTAAAACAACACTTTCCCAGCTACTCGAATCTGTACTCGCTGGCGAAGATGTTGTCATCAGCAAGGCCGGGACTCCTCTTGCCCGACTCATTCCCTACCATACCCACAAAAAACCTCGCTCTCCCGGCATCTGGAAAGGCAAAGTCACTATGGTAGATGACTTCAATGATCCTTTGCCTTCAGAAATTTTGAATGGTTTTTTGGGAATCTATGAATGAAATTGCTTATTGATACCCGTATCCTCATTTGGTGGCTTTCTGATGACTCTAAACTCTCATTACCAGAAAAAGATCTGATTGCCGACCCAGATAATTTGGTCTTTGTAAGCGCCGCCGCCTGCTGGGAAATTACTGTCAAAAAAATGATTGGCAAACTTGATGCACCCGATGATTTACCCGCAGCACTAGCCGCTAATGACTTTATTGAGTTGCCCATTACCGTTCAGCACACCCAGTCTCTCTATCAACTTCCTCCGCACCACAACGACCCCTTCGATCGCATCATGATTGCCCAGGCTCTTTCTGAAGACTTAGCATTTATGACTAGGGATTCAAAAATTCACCTTTATTCAGATCTTTCCTTCTTGCCTTAATTTTTAAAAGGTTTATGACATTAAAACAACCTCAATCTGGCTCCTCAGATATCCAACAAATCGTGGAACAAGTCAATGGCACTCTGTACCTAGTTGGCACCCCGATCGGCAACCTCGAAGATATCACCATGCGGGCATTGCGGATCTTGAAAGAAGTGGATCTGATTGCTGCTGAAGATACCCGACACACCGGCAAACTATTGCATTATTTTCAGATCAAGACTCCCCAAATTAGCTGCCATGAACACAACGAGCAGCAAAAGATACCAGAGATTTTAGAGAAACTGCAAAGCGGTAAATCGATCGCCCTAGTAACCGATGCCGGAATGCCCGGAATTTCTGATCCGGGCTATGTTTTGGTGGCAGCCTGCGTCGCAGCCGGTGCCGCTGTGGTGCCGATTCCTGGTGTTACCGCTCTGGTAACAGGTTTAAGTGCTTCTGGTTTAGATACTAGCCGCTTTGTATTTGAAGGCTTTTTACCAGTCAAAGGTGAAGTACGGCAGGCGCAATTACAGGCATTAAAATCGGAGGTGCGCACCACTATTTTTTACGAATCTCCCCATCGCATTGCTAAAACATTGGCAGACTTAGGAGAGGCTTGTGGTGCCGATCGACAGATAGTATTAGCCCGCGAACTCACTAAAATGCACGAGGAGTTTTGGCGGGGCAGCATTGGTGAAGCGATCGAACTCTACAATCACCGTGAACCCAAAGGCGAATACACGGTTATTTTGGCTGGCACTGTGCAATCAGAGATTACCTGGACTGATGAATCGATCGTTGCTGAACTATCGCAGTTGTTGAAGAATGGGGTATCTCGATCGACTGCTAGCAAACAGTTAGCCGAATTAACTGGCATTAACAAACGGCACGTTTATCAGTTGTCACTGGCGATCAAAACAGAAAAAATGTAATCATTAGTAATCAGTTTTTGGCCATCCCAAAGTAACTTAAATATCGATCATTTGACGTAAAATTCCTAAAATATTAGCCACTGGCATCAGCGGGTACTCTTGAGGCTCAATAGCAACCCGATCGCCCTGAAGTCTCAGAAACTGCCAGAGCGTACCATTCGTTACCACCCCGTAGACTGCCGAAATAGTTGCCTCGGATAGTTCATTGAATTTCTGTGCTGCCACCATCTCGGCAATGCACTGACCCCAGCCGCTGTTCAAATCGCCCTGCTTCGCTTCCACCATTACTACCACCGGAGATTCGATGATAACCTGACCAGGTGATCTGGTAATCAGATAATCGCAGACTCCATTTAAACCCAAGCTGGCATCAAAATTGAAAGTCTTGCCCGAAAATAGGCTGATCCGATCACCGAACAGCTCATGGATTTCTACCAACACCGGCATAATAATCAGTTCTGATTTGGCCTTCTCTGTGCCCATAATCCGCGCCAAATCCGCGCCGCGCCGCAAAGATTCTACCAGCCACTCACTGGGCTGCACCGCTGCCACTTTCCCTAAAAAAGCCGTTGCCGTTACCCGTAGATGAAAATCTTGATTGACTTTTTCGATCGTGAAGTCACTGTAAGACATAAACCTCAAGACAGATGTGTGGCGAAAATTGATCCTGCTAACATCCTAGA
>JAYSRP010000209.1:0-13334 GCA_043721015.1 Synechococcales cyanobacterium
GGCACCGGACTGGGTTTAGCCTTGGTAAAATCTTTAGTACAGCATTTACAAGGAGAAGTCTCGGTGACTAGCAGCGGTGCAGAGCCATTGGCCAGCACCTGCTTTCAGGTTTCATTTCCTTTAGAGAATGGCTGATGAGAGATCCCCAACTTCTTGATAACTCGGTGCGTCGGACTTCGATCGATAAAAAGCAACAGCCTCGGCGGATCAAGCCCCTCCAGCGTCGTGCCCAGATTTTGCACGCATTGGGCAATGTTTTACTGGCGATTTCGGCAGATTTTCTGTTGAACAAAAACAAGCCCCAGCAACAGCAGCGCCAAGCCCGCAAGTTAACCACCACGCTGATTCGTTTGGGACCAACTTTTATCAAAATTGGCCAGACTCTTTCCACCCGCGTTGATCTGTTGCCTCCGCCCTATGTGGAAGCCTTAGCTCGACTGCAAGACCAAGTGCCCAGTTTTCCGACTAGCATCGCAATCGCCATCATCGAGCAAGAGCTGGGGCAGTCTTTGGGCACCATGTATTGCGAATTTGAACCCAAGCCGATCGCTGCCGCTAGCTTAGGTCAAGTTCACCGCGCTCGCCTGCATAGCGGCGAAATGGTGGTAGTAAAAGTGCAGCGCCCTGGATTAGCCGAAATTTTTCGGCTAGATTTTGAGATTTTGCAGCAGATCGTCAGCTTCTGCAACCAGCGTTTTCCCTGGACTAAGACTTATGGTTTGACGGCAATTTATCAAGATTTTTTTAACCTGCTGTTTCAAGAAATTGACTATGTGCGCGAAGGCCAAAACGCCGATCGATTTCGTCATAACTTTCGCGGCCAAAAAGATGTGGTAGTGCCCAAGATTTATTGGCGGTTTACTGCGACCAAAGTTTTGACCATGTCTTATTTACCCGGCATTAAAATCGATCGCAAAGCCGAGCTAGAAGCCCAGGGCTTTGACCCCAAGAAAATCAATCAAATCGGCATTTGCTGCTATCTACAACAGTTGATGATTGACGGTTTTTTCCAAGGCGATCCCCATCCCGGCAATATGGCCATTACCCCCGATGGTCGGTTAGCCGTCTATGACTTTGGCATGATGAGTGAGCTGCCAGGGAACGCTCGTACCCAAATGGTGGATACCTTTTTGGCAGTATTACGCAAAGATCTAGATGCAGTTTTGGCGGGTTTGGAGTCGATCGGGCTATTAGTCGAAGTAGCCGACATGCGACCAGTGCGGCGGGTGGTTAGTTTTTTGTTAGAGCGGTTTACCGAGCGCCCAGTAGATTTGCAGGAGTTTGAGCTGATTCGGGCAGAAGTAGGCGCAATGTATAGTCAGCAGCCCTTTCGGCTACCGCCAGAAATGACCGCGATTTTGAAAGCGCTCTCTACCTTGGATGGTATTGCTCGCACCTTAGACCCCGCTTATAACCTGTTACAGTCAGCTCAGCCTTTTGTGCGCCGAGTGGCGATCGCCGAGCGTGGCACCATTATGCGACGGGCTGGACAGCAGTTGGTACAGTTGGTGCGTGGTTCTTTTGGTCGGCGAAATAATCAGCCGACCTCTAGTCAGACTGGTATTGTTGAATATTTCGAGCCATCGGTGAGCCTGCCTGACCCTTATTCAGCTTACTTAAAACGACGAAAACGCCAGATCACCGCAGCGAAGAGTCTTGGATCAGCATTGCTGGGAGCTGCCTTGATTGTGTCTGGAGTGGTATTTTGGCCAGTGATCGCCGTGGGTTGGTCTTACCTCTTTTTTGCTTTGGGAGCCTTGGGCGGTGTGGTTAGTTTGGGATATTTGATAAAGTTTTTAATCTTACGCAAACTTGATAAGCTGTTGCCTTAAATAGTTGCCACAGCAGGGTTTTGGCTATTTTGAGATAATGAGTGGAAGATCGATCGGCAATTTATCTAAATTAGATTGAACTAATCGATCGAATCTCCGCTAACATTTGTAGAAGATTGCCAGGATGTATCTGCAAGGAATTAATTTGTTATGTCTTCTAACTCCGTAGACTCTACCGACAGCCCCAAAAGTATTTCTAAAGTTGTAAGCAACCACGCCGATCGGGTGATGGATGAGCTGTTTGCAGATATTGAAGGACTGCTCAGTGGCGATACTCAGGAGCGGCAAACTGCTTTGCCCGCTAGCAAGACGGCAACTCAAAGCACGGCCAAACCCACTTATCCCCAGTTACCCCCAGATATTCGGGTACATGGTGAAGATCCCACTCCGGCTCCTACGGATGTCACATTGTCGCCAACCCCTCAGAAAAACACTTGGCGCACCGTGATATTTGGTTTGGGTTTGGTATCGATCGCAGTTGGTGGCGGTTTATGGTTCTTGGCTCGTCAGGGTAAGCTGGCTTTACCTAGCGTGCAGATGCCTACGCTGAATTCGGCAGCCAATGGCGATGTGCAGTTTTCCGACTATCTGCGGCGGGCTGTGGGCAAAGTAGATAGTAAAGCTCCTACTGGTCAGGTATCTATTCCAAATCCGCCGACTGCGGCTTTACCCACTGCTCCTACTACAGCAACAGGCACGACTAGTTTGGCCAGAGTGATTCAGGGTAGCCCGCTGATGGCGGAGTTCTCGATCGAGGGCAAGCTGCAACAGCTTAAAGGCGGTGACAAAATTGGGAATACCGGCTGGGCA
The DNA here is from genome assembly GCA_043721015.1 of Synechococcales cyanobacterium. Classification (GTDB taxonomy): domain Bacteria; phylum Cyanobacteriota; class Cyanobacteriia; order Cyanobacteriales; family Chamaesiphonaceae; genus JAAFHZ01. The sequence continues at coordinate 2,643 of JAYSRP010000209.1, forward strand.
TTAACTTCGGTGATCAATCCGGTAGATAATGAAGTGATTATCAAGCGAGATAACGGTGAGATTCGCAGCTTAAAAGTAGGTCAAGGTTTTTAACAGGCAGCCAATATGGGACTATTTGATGACATGAAGCGATTTCTGGAAACCCAGTTAGACGACTTCATGAGTAAGAATCCGCATCTGCAAATTCAGGTGATGGAAGAGCAGTTACAGCAGCAGGAATCAGACACGATGAATCTGCTGCTAGATTTGCGGCAGCAAGAAAAGCAGATTCAATCTGAGGTGTTAACGACGGCACAAGAGATTAAGAGCTGGCATGAGCGAGTGGGCAAGGCTGAAGCAGCGGGCAAGCAAGACTTGGCAGCAGCGGCTCAAGAGCGGGTAGATTCTTTGCTACGCGAGGGAAATCAGCTTTGGGGTAAGATGCAGGGGATTAAAGACCGCACAATTCAGGGCACTAAGTTGTTAGAAGATATCAAGTTGCGTCGTCAAGAATTGGCGTTGAAGGCGGCAGAAGTAAAGGCTGCGACTAGCAGTAATGCGGCTTGGCAGGCTCCAGTAACTCCTTTAGGCAACCAAAAAACTCGTTTGGATGCCAGCGATCCTTTAGATGCCCAGTTTTTACGCTGGGAAGCAGAAGAAGAGTTAAATAGTATGAGGAAAAACTCTAGCAAATAGTTGTATGTCACCAAATTTTACAAATTTTGTTGAAAAGGTTGAACATCTAATGACTACATTACAAACTGCCACCAATCTTAGCCCGGTCTTATCATCAGAAGATCTCAAATGCTGGACTGTCCAAGAGTATTATAAAATAATTGAATTAGGCATACTTAGTCCTGATGAACGAACAGAATTAATTGCTGGACAAATTACACTCATGGCTGCAAAAGGAACTCCTCATGTTTTAGCACTTCAGATGTTGGCAAATATCTTTCAAGATCAGCTCCATAATACCGCTTTGACTCGTACTCAAGATCCAATTCTTTTAGATGACTTCTCTGAGCCAGAACCAGATTTGGTGATCGTGAAAGGAAATATGTTTGATTATGCATTACATCACCCTAGTCCCGAAGATATCTATTTAGTCGTAGAAGTGGCAGATTCCACTCTCAAAAAAGATTGCGAAGTTAAAGAAAAAATCTATGCCAAAGCAAATATTGCCGATTATTGGGTAGTGGATCTCAAAAATCGCCAAGTCCATATTTTTCGGGATCCGATGCCCAATGGCTATGAAAATCACTTTGTGCTCAATGAATCTCAGCTAATATCTCCGTTAGCCTTTCCCGCAATAATTTTGCCGATCACATCAATATTACCCCCAATTTTATGAAATTACAAAATTCGCCTTGAGGTTTATTTCTTTCCAAAAATCTAATCAATAGTTTGGGCTAACAGCTTCATATCAAATTCTTGCTCAAACCAGGCTTTCTTGAAATCTAGGCTCCAGAGTTCTAAATGGCAATCATCGCCCACTGTAGCTGGTGATAGCTGTAGATTCAAGGTGCGAGTGGTGGAATTAAAATCGCATTTGATTTCTTTAACGGCTCCAATTGTCCGTCGATCGAGTGCAATTGCTACCCGCAAAATTGACCCTAACTGAGTTACTAACAATTTGTTCTCGCGGGACAAAGTTTGATAGCCTTCATGCTTTTTCTTGGGCATAGTTTTACGATGATAGCGTGCCAAATTAGCAATAATTTCGATTTCTAATTCGTTGTAGCCCAACAGTTCGCCATAGCGAATTAAATAATAAGAGTGCTTGTGATGCGACGAGTGACTGACAAAATGTCCACTGTTATGCAAAATAGCAGCGCTCCACAAATAGCGACGAGCATCTGGGAGATGACTATGCAGTTTTTCGGTCTGCATATAGTTAAATATTTCCACTGCTAGCTCTGCTACCTTTTGGCCATGGCGAATATCTACCCCATATTTATCAGCAATCTTTAGGGTACTGCGCTCTTTGATCGAGCTTTGATACCGCAAGCGGTCTTCCACTAAACCATGTGCCAACATCCAATCAACAATCACCCCCTCCCGTAAACTGCGTTCACACAACAACAAACTCTCCATTTTCAAAGCAGTCATGGCGTGTAACAACACCAATAGCCCCGGTAGAATAATTTCGGCACGACGTTCCGAAATACCAGGGATTTGGCTACGTTCGGTCACATTGAGCCGCCGCATTTTTTGCACCAGTTGCTCTAGATCTTTGCGCTGGAGCTGAAAACCATGGAGACGACTGGGCAGCACTCCAGTTTTTTCGCGGCCAATGATCATACAAGCAGTTTCGATCGTTCCAGAAGTCCCCACCATTTGGGGCAATTCGTCGGGCTTGATGTTGGCCTTGATTTCTTCGATCGGGCGTTCTAACTGGCCGCAAATATAGGCTTGCAAATAGGTAAATTCTTTGTCACTAATCGGGTCGGTGGTTACGAGTTCGCTGGTAAGCCGCACTGCGCCAATTTTGGTGCTGCTGAGAGTGCGGGGTTCTTCGCTATCGCCCAAGATCATTTCGGTAGAGCCACCGCCGATGTCGATCGAGATGCGCGGAATATTATCAAACTCCAGTCCTGATAGAACTCCTAGATAGATCCGCCGAGCTTCTTCTACCCCCGAAATCAAATCGACTTTGAGTCCTAATGCTCGATCGATCATGTCGATAAATTCGCGGCCATTGGGGGCTTCGCGGGTGGCACTGGTGGCGACAGCAATTACTTCTTGGGCACCAAGGCTGAGGGCGATGGTTTGGTAGCGACCGAGGGCGGCGATCGCTTTTTCCATGATGGCTGCGTTGAGGTTGCCGGTAGCGGGGTCTCGATCGCCCAAGCGCACGGTGTCTTTTTCGCGGGCGATGACGCTGAAAGCCGGGAGTTCGGGTTTGATTTCGACTACCACCATGTGTAGAGAGTTGGTGCCTATGTCGATCGCTGCCAAGATCGGACGCTGCTGGCTATATTTACCGACGGTGTTCAGGTTTTGGAGGATTGCGTCGGTCATGGTAGCAGCGGCGATAAAGGTGACAATGTATTATCATCGGTGATTTGGGTGCGATCGCCAAGAGCCTAAACAAGTCTAATGGATAAATCACTCCTCAAAATGATTGAAAATAACCTTAAAAATTACCAGCTAAAGCGTCAATGCAGCGATTACAAATAGTCGGGTGTTCGGCGTGAGTGCCCACGGTTTCAGCGTAATTCCAGCAACGGTCGCACTTGTGACCATCAGCCTTTAGCACCCCAATTTGCACGCCGTTATCTTCACCGACAAAATCGGCACTAGTAATTTCTGATACCAGCTTCACCTGAGAAACCAAAAAGAAATAGCGCAACTCATCGATCGCATTACTACTGCTCACAAACCGTTCTAACTCCTGATAAATCGCTGGATCTTTTACAGATAAAAGCACCTGGGCTTCTAGAGAAGAACCAATTAACTTTTGACCCCGCGCATTGTCTAGAATTTTATTTACTCCATCTCTTAAGTCACTTAGCCGTTGCCAAGTGTCATTCAGACTAGGCTGTGACCACTGCGGGTCGAGTTTGATCCAGCCAGATTCAAACACTGATTCGTAAGCTTTAGGGTAGGGAATATATTGCCAGATATCTTCAGCCATGTGACAAAGTACCGGGGCGATCGCCTTAGCTAAATTTTCGACGATTATTGCCATGACTGTTTGGCAACTGCGCCTGCGCTCGTTGTCTGAAGCGCTGATATATAGCCGATCTTTGGCGATATCTAAGTAGAAATTTGATAGATCAACTACACAAAAATTTTGGATGGCTTGGAAAAACCGATAAAACTGATAGCTATCAAAAGCAGCAGTGATTTCACTAAATACTTCCGTGACTCGGTGCAGCATATATTGATCTAATTCTGACAGTCGATCGAACGGCACCGCCTGAGTCGCAGGGTCAAAGTCATGCAAGTTACCTAGCAAGAACCGCGCCGTATTGCGAATTTTGCGATAAGAGTCAGACATCTGTTTGAGGATGCTTTTACCCAGACGAACATCGCTAGCATAGTCTACTGAAGATACCCACAGCCTCAGTACGTCTGCGCCGTAGGCCGGATCTTGCTGGACGTTGGTGCCGCCATCCATAGTTAGCAATGGATCGATCACATTGCCAACAGATTTACTCATTTTGCGGCCTTTTTCATCCAACACAAAACCGTGGGTTAACACTGTTTTAAAAGGAGCGATGCCGTTACTGGCTACGCTAGTTAGTAAGCTAGACTGGAACCAACCCCGATGTTGATCGGAGCCTTCTAGGTAGATGTCAGCCGGGTAGGCCAAGTTTTCGCGCTGTTTAGCCACTGCCGCCCAAGAAGAACCAGAGTCGAACCACACATCCATGGTATCCATGCCTTTGCGATAACTACGCCCGTTATTGCGATGGCTGGCGGGCAATAGATCTTGAACATCCATTTGATACCAGGCATCGGAGCCTTGCGCCGCGAAGATTTTTTGGACATGTTCGATCGATTCCGCTGTCAATAAAGGCTCGCCAGTTTCTTCGTCATAGAACACTGGAATTGGTACGCCCCAGTTGCGCTGCCGGGAGATACACCAATCTGATCGATCAGCTACCATCGGGGTGATGCGGTTTTGTCCTTGGGCAGGAATCCATTGAACCGAAGAAATTGCCTGTAATGCTACGTCTCTAAAGCCAGCTACCGAGGCAAACCACTGTTCGGTTGCCCGGAAGATTGTGGGTTTTTTGGTGCGCCAATCATAGGGGTATTTATGACTATATGGTTCGTGTTTTAGTAAGGCTCCGGCGTTAGTTAAAGCGGTAATTACGGCCTGATTGCCTTCGCTGATTTTGACAGATTGTAGTTCGTTATCTTTGTTGTAAGAAACATCATCGGCTACTTTTAAGCCTACGAATTCACCAGCTTCTTCAGTGAAACGACCGCTGCCATCTACGGGGGCTAAAATTGCTAAACCGTATTTTTGGCCGACGATGTAGTCTTCTTGACCATGACCGGGCGCGGTGTGTACCAATCCAGTCCCAGATTCGGTGGTGATGTATTCGCCGCCTAAAACTACGGGGCTTTCTCGATCGAACAAAGGATGCTTGTACAGCGTATGTTCTAACGCCTGCCCCATGATTTTGACTTCGATGGTCAAAGGCAGCTCAAATTTCGCTGATAGCTCTTCTACCATGGCCGCCGCAACAATCAGGTGTCGATCGCCAGCTTTGACCACGGCATATTCCAACCGAGGGTTCACCGCTACTGCTAAGTTCGCCGGAATCGTCCAAGGGGTAGTAGTCCAGATCGCCACGGCTAAATTGTCTTGATAGGGTGCTAACGCTGCTGCTGCTGGCGCTAGCTTGGTGACGGGCATGGCTACGTAGATACTTTGGGAGATATGTCCTTCGGGATACTCTAGTTCAGCCTCGGCTAAGGCTGTTTGAGAGCTAGGACTCCAATGGACTGGCTTGAGTCCCCGGTAGATATAGCCTTTTAACACCATTTGACCAAATACACCTACCTGAGCGGCTTCGTATTCTGGCTGTAAGGTGAGGTAGGGTTTGTCCCATTCACCCCAGACTCCCATGCGTTTGAAGCCGATCTTTTGGTTTTCGACGGTTTTTTTTGCAAATTCGGCAGCTCGCTGACGCAGTTCGATCGGGGTGAGTAGCTGGCGTTCGGCGGCAGGAATTTCTTGTAAGACTTTGAGTTCGATCGGCAGTCCATGACAGTCCCACCCCGGTACGTAGCGTACTTTACGCCCTTGTAAGATTTGGTAGCGGTTGATGGTGTCTTTCAGAATTTTGTTGAGTCCGTGACCAATATGCAAAACGCCGTTGGCGTAGGGGGGGCCGTCGTGCAGTACAAAGATTTCGCCTGGATTGGTTTGGGAGAGGTTTTCAAAAATCTGCCGGTCTGCCCAGGTTTGTTGAATTTCGGGTTCGCGTTTGCTGGCGTTAGCCCGCATGTCAAATTTGGTTTGGGGCAGGTTGATGGTGTCTTTGTAGCTTTCTGGTGCTGTCACGGTTTTAGATCTATCTATATACAGATCGGCTCAGTAGTCTTACAAGATAGCAGACTCCGCGATTTTTCGTCCACTGAATGGGGGTGATCTAGTAATTTTAGCCGCCAATTTGAGACATCGTGCGACTATAGCTACTTGTTGTGCTACCCGATTCCCGCTCCTTATAATTAATATCAGCTTTGAGAACTAATAAGTCACGGACTTGTTCTTGAAGATCAATAACACTAACTCCTTGACGCAGCGAAGTCTTTAAATCTAACTGGCCAGTTTCGTTCAACAAACAAGGACGCAGCCAACCATCAGCGGAAAGGCGCACCCGATTACAGCGATCGCAGAAGCATTCCGACATTTGACTAATAAAACCCAAAGTCCCCTTCGCGCCAGGAATTTGAAAAATATCAGCGGGGCCATTGCCCTTAACCTGAGAAGATTCTAAGCCCCATCGATCGCGTATTTTTTCCCGAATCATCTCCGAGTCAATCCAGCCCCGCTCCAGAAATAGGGCATCATTCCCGATCGGCATGAATTCAATAAATCTAATGTGCCAATTGCGATCGATCGACAGCTCGGCCAATTCTAAAACCTCACCATCATTTACCCCTGGAATCACGACCACATTTAGCTTCAGTGGATCGAAGCCCACCTGATGAGCTGTTTGAATACCCCGCCACACTTTGTCCCAGGTATCTTTGGTGGAGCGACCAGTAATTTTAGCAAAGGTCGCTGGGTTCAAAGAATCTAGACTGATATTGATCCGGCGCAGTCCGGCACTGTATAGATCAGCGGCCATGTCGGCCAGTAGCCAGCCGTTGGTGGTGAGCGATAAATCTTGGGTGCTAGAGAGACTGGCGATGGCGGAGACTAGATCGACGATGTTCGATCGAATCAACGGCTCACCACCAGTCAATCTAAAATGCTTAAAACCTACTGGCGCAAAGACATCTCGTACTAAGGTCAAAACTTCATCGTTGCTCAGTAACTCCGGATGAGGCTGATACTGAATTTTTTCACCCACTGGCATACAGTACTGACAACGGAAGTTGCAGCGATCGGTCAAACTGATGCGCAGGTAGTCTACTTGGTTCATATAACAGCTTGGCAGATATTAATGGCCTGGATTTGCAAAGTCATAGCCGGGTTGTTGCCAGTCTTTAGTGAGAATTCTAACACCAGCAGCTCTTGGAAGGCGGCAGCTAATTGATTGGCGGTGATTTTTTGCAGGTCTTTGCGCAGAAAATACAGCCGTTTGGGATTGCCAATATCGGCTTCTTTGGCGATCGATTCATCCTTAGCTCCATCCTCTATCAAAGCTTTCACCCATAACCAAGTCCGAAACTGTCCCACCAAGGTCGCCACAATTTTGAGGGCTGGTTCGTTGCGTTGCATCAGGGAATTGATTAGTTCTAAAGCTCGATCGACTTCTCCTTTCCTTAAGGCTTCGGCCAACTGCAAACTATTTTGGGTGGTGATGGCCACCAAACTCCCAACTTCTTCCACACTTAAAGGCTGCTGGCGACCGTTGCTGTAAATACCGAGTTTGTTGAGTTCGTTGTGCAGTTGACGGGTATTATTGCCCACCGAGATAGCTAAGAGTTCGATCGCCTCCCCGGTCAAATTCACCTGTTTGTCTTTAGCTATCTGCCTGACCTGTTGTTCTAATTCAGCTCCTTTCCAAGCCGAGAGCAGCGCAAATTCTTTGGTCGTAGCGTGTTTTTGGATAAACTTAGTAATCTTCGATCGGCCATCGGGTTTATTGCCACAGGTAATTACTAGCACCGAGGTCTCAGGAACAGCGGGGATGGTGCGTTCTAGTTCGGCCAAGAGGCTGTCGTTGCTTTGGCTAAACATAGAAGTATCTGCTAGCCACACCAGTCGTTTACCGGCACCAAAGGGTGGAGTCATGGCTTGGTTGAGGGCATCGATCGCAGCTTCGGCTTTGTCACCCATAATTTTCTGGTAATTAAAGCTTGCCCAGGCTTCAGTGACAATCTGTTGCTGCAAGTCTTTCAGTGCTTGGTTTAGCGCAAATTCATCATCACCCCAATACAGTAGAATATTCACGGTTACTTACTCGTAGTGATAGCGGCAGGCATAAAAGATAATTTGCTCGTGGTTGACCACGTAAATTAACCGGTGCTCCAGATCGATGCGTCGAGACCAAAAGTCACCTTCCATGTATTTCAACGCTTCTGGCTTCCCAATGCCGGTAAATGGTTCTGTCATTACGGCTGTGACCAGATCCAAAATTTTGGCGGCTTTCTTAGAATCTGTTTTATACCACCAGCCCAAATCTTCTTTGAACTTGGTAGTAAACAATGGACTAAGACGAATAACTTGTACCTGGGTTATTGTCACCGACTCTTCAGCTTTCTTTTTCTTTTTGGCCACCAATGCCCAGCTCCTGTTTTAGTTCCTCGATACTTTGGGGCACCAACTTAGCTGATTTTACTTCGGCCATGGCATCCAACAATCTTTGGGCATTTGCTGGCGATCTAAACAAGTATACGGTCTCCATTAGGCTATTAAGGTCAGATTCAGCAATCAAGGCCACGTTTTCACCTTCACGGCGATTGATAATACAAATTTGATGATTTTCAGCCACTCGGTCAATCAGTCGGAAGAATCCGGCTCTGGCTTCCGTAGGAGTGGTAATTTCTGATGTAAACATGGATGGTGTGTACGTAAGTAGGTACACACTATCATACTGTACTCTGCACAATCAATTCTTGATAATACGCAAAGAGAGCAGTCGGGTGACTGCTCTCTTTGTTATATACCCCCAAGGGAATTCGAATCCCTGTTGCCTCAGTGAAAACGAGGTGTCCTAGGCCTCTAGACGATGGGGGCTGGGACGTTTGTGTGTTTGTTTTTTAGCACATTTACAATTATGCGGGGAATGTCGGTTCTTGTCAAGTAAATTCTTTGTTTTTATTTTCATCAGTTGAATACCGAAACTGAAGCTGTCTCTCTGTCTTGCTTTTGTTGATTTGACGATCTCGGTTGGATTGGATGAATCGCCGCTGCTGGCAGAGCCTCGATCGATAATTGTGCTATCTGCGGTGTTAACCGAAGAATCGATCACGGAGCAATCACCCTTATTACTAGGTAAGCATTGACGAACAATTGTTAAGAAATCTCAGGAGTCGAATTCGCAAAAATGTAAAATTCGTAGACTCACCAGCTCTATATTTTTCACCGCACATTCAAAATGCCTGACTCCAACACCGCCCGCACTATCACCCAACGTCCTCGCCGCCTACGCCGTAACCCCAGTATTCGCAGCATGGTGCAAGAAACTAAGCTCAGCGTCGATGACTTTATCTATCCATTGTTTGTGATGGAAGGCAAAAACCAGCAAGAAGAAATCACCTCAATGCCGGGTTGCTACCGTCGGACTCTTGACCTATTGCTTACAGAGATTGCCGAATGTTATGCCTTGGGCATTAAAGCGATCGCCCTTTTCCCGGTAGTACCTGAAGAGAAAAAAGATGATCAAGGTACCGAGAGCTATAATCCTCAAGGCTTAGCCCAACGCGCTGTTGCCGCCATCAAAAAAGCCACTCCCGAAGTTATGATTATTACCGATGTAGCCCTTGATCCTTTTACTACCCATGGTCACGATGGGGTGATGAATGCCGCAGGCGTAATATTAAACGATGAAACCGTGGAGATCTTGGCCAAAATGGCTGTCAGCCAAGCTGCGGTAGGCAGCGATATGGTGGCACCTTCCGACATGATGGATGGCCGAGTCGGGGCGATTCGTCAGGCTTTAGATGCCAATGGTTATGAGCATGTGGGTATTCTGGCCTATTCTGCTAAGTATGCTTCGGCTTACTATGGGCCTTTTCGAGAAGCACTGGGTTCGGCACCCAAGTCTGGAGATAAGAAGACTTATCAAATGGATCCGGCAAATAGCCGTGAAGCCCTGCGAGAAATTGAGCTAGACATAGCAGAAGGTGCTGATATGGTGATGGTCAAACCAGCTTTGGCTTATTTAGACATCATTCATTTGGTGAAGGCCAATTGTAATGTGCCGGTGGCTGCTTACAATGTGAGCGGTGAATATTCGATGATTCGCGCTGCGGGTAAGATGGGCTGGATCGACGAGCAGAAGATTATTTTGGAGACGCTGCTGAGTATGAAGCGGGCAGGAGCAGATTTGATTTTGACTTATTTCGCCAAGGAAGTGGCGATAATGTTGAAGTAGATAGATCTCAATGGTTTTGTAGTAGGGTGGGCACTGCCCACCATAAGGATCTCAGGCTGTTACTAATGACTCTAACCAATTATTGATATCTGAGAGTTTTTGGAAATCGAAGGAGGCGGTGCAGAGAGATTCGAGTTGTTTGATCGGTAGTATTTCGATCTGTTCAATTAAATTATCTGGTAATGGCCCAAAGTTGTGGTTCAACAGCATTTCTAGTTTGCCTTGAGCTTGTCCTTCTATTTTACCTTCGGCTTTGGCTTCTTGGTAAACACGGGTTTCTTGTAATGTGACTCCTAACATGGCATCTACCTCTGCGCGGGTGAGTTGAGTGAATTTGTAGACCATGATGGTCGTGACCATCTTTATAATATCGCGGTTAGCAAGGGTATCAATTCAAAGCGGGACAAAGACCCCATAAATAGCATTGAAAGACCCTCATCCCCCAGCCCCTTCTCCCAGGGCGGGAGAAGGGGAGCCGGAG
>JAYSRP010000210.1:0-13276 GCA_043721015.1 Synechococcales cyanobacterium
CCATATCCGCTTTGTCGGACTCGACGACGAGCACAGTATCACCTTTTTCTACTCGATCGCCAGGGGACTTCGTCCAAGAGACGATTTTGCCTTCAGTCATCGTAGAACTCAAGGCGGGCATGAACACTTCACGAATTGCCATAGGAAATAATGCGCAGGGATAGGAATGAATCAACTAGCCATTCTATCACTTTGGTCGTCTGCTGCACCGCCCCTTGCCGTCGGGCATCGGTGAACTTAATTTTTAGTTTCCGATGCCTTGTGAAGAAATATTGAATAATTAAGAGCATTTTTGAGGATTATGAGCTAAGACAATTAAAATATAAATTATCAGAATCACAGTTTAAAATATTTACTAGGAGAAGTTATGTTTGACAGCTTTAGTGCTCATGTTCAATGGCAAAGATTAGGAATGGCTTTCTCTGGAGGGCTTTTAATCAGTGTCAGCCAGTTTAGTTCTCTTGCCTACGCTCAACCTGCACCGGGCGCTTTCAGACTACCTCAAAAAGGAGTCCAGCTCCAATTACGAAGCGCCACAGCTACATTAGGTCAACTAGAAACATTAATTAATAATATCGATCAAAATAAATTAGTTACAGCATCAGAATCAGAAAAAATTAGTCAGAGTACATATGACTATGCCAAAAGCATCAAAGCTGCTTTAGATGGAGCGTTGCAAGATGCTAGCACCTTGGCAGAGACTAAAGGAGTGCAGGGAAGTATTACATCTCTAGATGTATTTGAGAAAACAGAAAAAGCCAATCAGCCTCGCCTAGAGCAAATTGAGCTGAAAGTTAAGTCACTAGAAAAAAAGATTCGATCGGGGGCGGTTAAAATTGATACTCTTTCGATTCAACAGTTTTCCGTTCCAGAACGACGAGAATTTTTAGATTCTCTAGAAGCACCGGCCAGACGAACTTATATTAAACAACAACCAGCTTTATTTAAACCAGCAATTAACCTCGATGTTCAGCGTGAGTTAAAGTCCATCGATAAATCATCTGTGTATGGTTTGAAATTTGCACCCACAAATAAGTCTTCTTCCATAACTACTTTTGATGGCACAAGTAGACCACCTAGCTTGTATGCAGCAGCGGCTGCACCATGTGTAGGGCTAGCTATTGCTCGAAACTGGGGTGCTTTAGCTGCATGTGTAGTTAATGCTGGTTCACAGGCTACCAGCATATACAATGAGTTTGTAGGCTGTTGGAATGGTGCCAGCGGTTGGTTCAAATGGCTCAAGAGATCTTACTGTGTAGCTAGACTAATCATTAGAATTGCTTAGTATTATTGAGAAACCGACAAAAGGGATATGGTCTCCATATCCCTGCTACTTATCTTGACCAGCAAGGATTCGGTGAAAGCCAAGCCTAACTTGGGGTAAAATAACGGGGCACTTCACACCGAGGAATGGTTATGTCTTTAGTACCCCCCAAAGAACCCAGCGACAAAATGCTAGAGGCGATGCGGAACTTTTCTGAAACCTACGCCAAAAACACCAGCACTTATTTCTGTGCCGACCTCAGCGTCACCGCCGTAGTCATCAAAGGCTTAGCCTGCAACAAAGAAGAACTCGGTGCGCCGCTTTGCCCCTGCCGCCACTACGAAGACAAAGAGGCCGAAGTTAAAGCTGCCTACTGGAACTGTCCCTGCGTGCCCATGCGCGAGCGGAAAGAATGCCACTGTATGCTTTTCCTCACTCCCGAACAAGATTTTGTGGGCGATCAGCAAGAAATTACCCTCGAAGAAGTCAAGGCCGCCGTCTAGATGTCTGATCCAGCATCGGGCGCTGAGTTAAAGCAGGCGATCAAACAATTCAACACTCAAGAATTTTACGCCTGTCACGATACCCTAGAAGCCCTGTGGGTGGCTGCACCTGTCCCAGAAAAGAAGTTCTATCAAGGACTACTGCAAATTGCGGTAGCCTGTCATCACTTGGGCAACTCTAACTGGCGAGGGGCAACCATGATGCTCGGGGAAGGTCGCTTTCGGCTGCGAGACTATGAACCGGCCTACCAACCCGACGACCAGCCCCAGAATGTGGACATTGTGCACATCCGCAATGCTGCCGCCGCGCTCTTAACTGACCTACAGGCCATCCAGCCCGAAGAAGTTGCCAAGTTTTTGTTAGAATTCACCAACGGTCAGCGCTTTTACCCCGCCATCAAAACCATCACGCCCTAAAATTATTACTGCCAAGAAGATAGATATGACTCCTAAACTCACTCCCAATCCTTCTTTTAGCATCACCATGCGCCTAGAAACCCCCAATCGAGCGGGGATGCTGGCCAGTATTGCCCAAGCGATCGCTTCGGTCGGCGGCAACATTAGCGCGATCGATATTACTGAGCAAACCCGCGCAACTTCGCTAATCGAAGTAACAGTAGATGCCAGCAGCACTGAGCACGGCGATCGGATTGGCACGGCGGTAAAGAGCATTCCAGAAGTGAAGATTTTGAGTCTGTATGACCGCACCATGCACTTACACCGGGGCGGCAAAATTCGGATGGAGAGCAAAATTTCGCTCGATCGACAGTCAGATTTGGCGATGGCCTATACGCCGGGAGTGGGTAGAGTTTGTCAGGCGATCGCTGCTAACCCAGCGGAGGTGTATAACCTGACAGTAAAAGGCAACATGGTGGCGATTGTGACTGATGGCAGTGCGGTATTGGGTTTGGGCAATTTGGGAGCCGAGGCTTCGCTGCCGGTAATGGAAGGCAAGGCCATGTTGTTTAAAGAGTTTGCCGGGATTGATGCTTTCCCAATTTGTCTGACTACTCAAGATACCGATGAAATTGTCAATATTGTGATTAACCTCGCCCCGGTGTTTGGTGGCATTAACCTCGAAGATATTGCTGCACCCCGCTGTTTTGAGATTGAAAAACGGCTGAAAGCAGCCCTAGATATTCCGGTGTTTCATGACGATCAGCATGGTACAGCAATCGTCACTTTAGCGGCTTTGTTGAATGCCTTGAAAGTGGTTAGTAAAAAGATTGATGGAGTGAAAATTGTCTTTAATGGTGCAGGAGCTGCCGGTATTGCGGTGGCTAATTTGTTGAAGTTGGCTGGGGCGCAGCATATTACCCTGTGTGATTCCAAGGGAATTATTGCCAAAGACCGCACCGATTTGACGACCGAAAAGTTAGCTCTGGCGGTGGACAAAGGCGGTAGTCTGGCAGATGCAATGGTGGGTGCTGACGTGTTTATTGGCTTGAGCGCGCCCGGTGTCGTTATGCCAGAAATGGTGCAGGCCATGGCCGAGCAGCCGATCGTTTTTGCAATGGCTAATCCCATTCCAGAGATCCAGCCGGAGTTGATTGCTGACATTGTGGCAGTGATGGCTACTGGCCGCAGTGATTATCCTAACCAAATCAATAATGTGCTGGCTTTCCCTGGTTTGTTTCGGGGGGCGCTAGACTGTCGGGCGAAGCAGCTTACTTCTAATATGTACCTAGAAGCAGCTAAGGCGATCGCTTCCCTAGTGAATCCTACTGATCTTAACCGCGAATATATTGTGCCATCAGTCTTTGATCCTCGGGTTTCTACAGCAGTGACAGCGGCAGTACAGAAGGCTGCCAGAGAAGATGGTGTCGCTCGCTACTAGCCTTCTGCTGTTTGTATATCTCCCTAACTCTCTCAACCAAAAAGTTTTGGGAGTTTCGGAGGGATTTTAACAATAACACCTCCAATATGTTGATAACTAGTAAATCTCTTCTTCTTGATGAGTTGTTATTATACAATTAGATTTAGGATAAGAAACACAGAGCAAAACGAATCCGGCTTCAATTTGGTCATCATCCAAAAAAGCTTGGTCTGATTGATCAATATCTCCCTCTGTTATTTTTCCAGCACAAGTTGAACAAGCACCTGCACGACAAGAGTAAGGTAAATCAATCCCTTGTTCTTCGGCTGCATCTAGTATGTAAGTGTCATCAGCCACACGAAAAGTAGTATGTAATCCTCCTTCATGGTTGACCAATGTGACTTTATAGTAACCTCCATAATTGGGCACAGGGATTGTGTTTTCTTGTTTTATTGGTGAAATTATTGAATTTTCCGATTCAACTGCTGGTTTAGATTGTTCTGCGAATACATTATTGCTTGCAGATCTATTGAGTATAGTTGCTTTTTCTGCTACATCAATCCAATCATTTTTATAAGAGATTTTTTGGGTTTTGTGAGCAGGGTTTTGAATCTGATAAATTTGATAATTATCATCATCTAACGACCGTTCAACTACATACAGCCAGAAATTAGTATTTCGTTCTAAGGCAGTTTCAAATTGAGGCTTGCTGACTAATACACTATCCCATTTACCTCCTTTAGATTTCACCTCGATCGTCCGAATAGCCTCACCATCAGCATTACGTGAGAGAATATCAAACCCACGATTATTGTGGGGCTTCACTTCAGGAAATCTTCCTTGCTGTTTTTCGTAGGCTACCACTTTTGCAATTCCCTGCTCATCAATTTCATCACGCTTATCCTTGTGAGAATAAAGTTCATAAGATGCTTCTATGATTTTGGACTTTGTTGCTGTATTCAGTGGTACATCGATTCCGAAAGTGGCAGATTCTTGTTGATTTGCTTGTCGGACAAGAACTTCTACTTTTTCATCTTCACATTTTTCATTATCTAGTTCTAAGTAGTTAGACTGAGAGATTAATTCTTGGGCAGAAATGAGGTTGTAAGTAACTTCTCTACTGTCATCATCTCCAGTTGAATCTTCCCAATCTTCTTCATATCCATTACTTTGTGGTTGGTAATGATGGGTATATCGACTATCTCCTGTAGTAATACTGGAATACTCTTCCCAGTCAGGAAGAATGTCAAGTTGACGAATCCGTAGATTATTTAACTTCCGATCAATAGCGATTGGCTCAACATCAAGAATAGATAATAAAGGTAGTAGATCACCTAAGTTATCCTCCCCAATTGCCAGATTAAGACAAGCAGCAAGGTAATTTTTCATAATATCTCGATCATCTACATCACAACGCAGATAAAATTTGAACTGTTCGAGATCATAGTAATAATCTCCAGATACGTTACTGGCTATTTGCTCATCTTCTAAATAAAGGTCGATAGTAATAACGGTGGCAGGAATGATGCTAACTTGATTGAGCCAAACTAAATTTATGTCACCTTCAATATCTTGGTGACGCAGCAATCGTAATAATCCATAATGAAATTCTCTTGATCGCATGTTTTTTGCCCATCGATTACAGAGATCGATCGCTTCTGGATCTCGACTGACACTAAACTTCCCTTGAGGCTGCTCTATGACATCGATCGCCATCGATGGCGATTGAGCTAGACGAGCAAGAAAAATTGATATTTGAGGATGAAGAATAGCAACAGTTCCCGTTTCACGGATACTTGCTAATCGCCATGGAGCATCAGGAATAATTACTTCTTCTGCACTGAGTAAATGTAGATCTTCGGTTAATAGAGATAAACTCCAGCCATCTAGAACTGAGCGATTCACCTCGGCTTCATGAGTAATACGACGCAGTAATTCGATCACACATCTGGTATCATCGATGTCTAAAGGCTCTCCATCTGTTGCTAGCTCTATTTCATATAACAACTCTGCATAGTCGTCGATATCAGGAGATAACTTCTGACCCAGCACTTCAAATAATTTCCGAATTTCTGGCTTATCTACTTGAAGCTGAGTGCGCCAAGGCTGAAGATAGCTAACATCTGTTTGGAATGTATTTTGTGCTTGCCAAAATTCAGTGCCATTCCAGAGGCAAGGCTTATCAGAAAAATGCTTTTTCAACCAATCACCATGTTGGGCAATGATACTCTTACTGGAAATGAATTCATATACTTTTTGAATAGCTCGATCAAAGTTTTCTGGAAGTAATAATTGATTAGATACACTTTGACCCCATAGAAAAATTAATTTGTCTAAATGAGAAACAACTTGCTCCCATCGATCTAACCCAAAATCTAAACCCAAAGCCTTTTTAAGCTCTAGTTCTAAATTTACAGATTGATTTAATAATGGCTGTTGGCTAGAAGCTATGTAGCCATCTTTCCATAAAGCAATTTCATTTGATTTATACAGTCGATTCTCAGGAGTGATAGCTGCTGGGTATTTCTGGAGATTGATCAGATCAGTGTCTACAGGAAGCCAAGCACGCCTATTTAGAGCCTCAATCAACCTAGCTTTACTTGCAGATACACCCTCACTCACCATTGCGTCTTTTAAATCTTGCCAATGACTGTTGATGTAACTAAGAATACTGAGGCAAGATTCAGCAACACTATCACCACCACTTCTATGGGCTTTTTGAATGAGGATATTTACAAAATCTAATAGATCTTGTGGATTGAGAGTATTTAACATTCCCAAACGACTAAAAAAGTTAAGCCATTCTTCCCAATTTTCAGTATAAAGATCACAATTTGGCATAGGTGCATGATCGCCTAGAATGTCTTTAATTATTGTTTCTCTTGGATTGTATATTTTTGAAATTGGATACAAGTTATTGTCTTCACAATGGACTAAGTGAGTACCACTAATTAAAATTTTAAACTCTCCAATTTTCTCTGAATTACGTTTTTTGATATCTTTGATAGCTGCATCATAATTATCTCTAATCCATGCCAGTGCAACAATTTGTTCCTTGTCAGAAATATTCTCATAGCTTGGGATAAGTTGATATTGAATAAAGGTAGCTCGGTCAAGTATTTTTACTTCTAATACATCAAATAATGGTTTCCAGGATTGGTTGGCTCCTAATTGTAACAAATGCAAATTCCCATCAATTGCTGGCAAATCCTCTGCACCTAATACATACACATTCTCCTCATGCAAAGAGATTAATTCATTGTTAGTAGTCGGATAAATTTTTAGTTGGCATAGTTTTACTCTGAAGTCTTTGTCATTTTCAATAAGGCTTATGTCATCCACTAGTAAATCCAAAAGCTGATGATAGTAATTGCAATAGGTCGGTAGTAGAATTTTTTTTCTTATCGCCAAATTATTAATTAAATCAAAGGAATTAAATTTCCAGATAAATTGCTCTGGGTGCTTATTGATAAATTTATCAATTGCTATGAATAGAGCTTCTGGTGCTTCAAGAGATATGATTTTAAAGAAAATAACAATCTGACTAATTGCTACATCTCGATCAGAATCATTGCATAATAAAGGTGTTTCAAGTAAGCCTCCCCGATAAAGATTCCCATCACTGCCTGGTACTAATGGAACTTGTTTAAGTTCATTAGGCAGACCTCCATTTATACCGGCAAAGTACTGGTAGACCTTAGTTAAAAGTAATAGATCTGGTGATCGGGAATCACCTAACTTTAGCGCAGTACAAATGGCTTCTTCGTTAATAACTTCTGATAAATTTTCTGCTACAAGAGTAGGGGTCATCGCAACAACTACATCACAGTCAGTGAGACTAGGAAAATCTTTGATTACATCTTGATCAAGAAACCACTCAGGCACATTACTGAAAATATCTCTAACAATTTGCTCGCCAGTATAAATATTATCTTGAGATTGGTAGCCAAACACTTGTAAAGAACCATCTGACAATAAAGCTAAAGGCAAACCTTGGAGACTAAAATCATTACCACTTAAGCATTGCTCTAGTAAAATATAAATCCAATCTCGCCGTCGTAAGCTCGGTAATGGCGCATCCTCAAGGGAACATCCCAAACCTTGCGATCTTTTGAGATAATTGATTAAATTTTTCGTGCTGAAATAGTCTAACTTTATTTCCGCTTTTGCAAATGCTGAAGTAATTCGAGTTGGTAATGGTGGATTGGGGAAAATAAAACCATCAGCACTTAGTGGATCGAAAAGTTTTTCTTTTCCAGTAGATAGTATCTTAATTGCACCAGGTGTAAACCATTTCCCACTGGGAGTTGCTCTGATGACAGGTAAATCATCCAATAATTTGAGCAAATGATTAGACAGTTGTTCAAGGGCAATATCTTTGACAGTATCGATCTCCCAAAAGCTATAAAAACGATGTGGATTAGTATCACCAATATCTGAAACTAAATCATGCACTAACTTAGCGCAGGCAGGAGCCACTGTATATTTAATTAGCAACTCATTCCACCGCACTCGGCTAGCATCTCGCCCAGATAAATTGTTGCCACTAGTTAATTTAGTACGAGAAGAATCGAGATCAAAAAATCCATTGATATGGATCGGTAAACCAGATTCAGATAATGGTAAAAAGCAATAAGTCCGCCCAACAAAAGGTCTTGCTTTGCCATCCGTGCTATGAGTAGAGATTCTAGCTGCTGCACCAGCCCAGGGTACAGCTTTTTCTTTTTGTTCAGCTAATTCTTTAATAATACCCAATAACTGATTTTGTTTGTCTACTCGCAGCATCCCGACTACACGCCAATCAGAAGTAATCGTATTTTCTGGAGTAACCGTTTGAATTTGATGCCTATAAGAGACGACAGGCAGCTCTAATGGTCGATTTTGACACATTTGCCAAAAATCTGTAGGAGACTGTTTTAATGCTGATTGCAGTTGCTCTCGCCGTGTGATTACGTCGTTCTCATTAGTCGTAGTGATACTCAATAACTCGTGAATAGTGCCATTGGCTTCGATCGATCTTACTTTGATTTCGATAACTGATTTGAGGAAGATTAAAAATTCCTCTCCCATCCGGCTTAAATCAGTTAACAGCGGTTCAACATTTATTTCTCGTAAGAATGCCTGAGTTCGTATCTTACTGCATTGTGCTTGTGCTGGAGTTCGCAATGGTAAACGAAAGATCGTGCCATTAAAATTAGTCGTTCCTGGCTGTAAACCACCAGGTGCATAGACCTTCATGAAATTTGGAGAATCCCACCAACCATCTGTTAGTAACCAACTACGTCCTGGTTCCCCAGCATTAGTCCCTGGAATAGCCGTAGCGTGTGGGTCGAAAAAGACGATTCGATCGCGTGAAATAAAACTTGGATAGTCGGTAACGTGATAAACCGAGTTAAAGCCAACACCAAATCGCCCCGTCTTCCATAACGTTTCTCGTTTACCACTTTCACCTAAACTCTGAATATTCTCGAAATCTTCATCAGAAAAAGTCGAGTCGTTGTAAACTACCATTGCTGCACCCATTAACTCCTGCATGGTTTCCGCAGGAAGTCCCTCACAAGCATGTTGTTGCCAGTCAAAGGTAATATGCACATGCTTTGCACCAGCATCATCAGCATTCTGGATTAGCTCCTTGACAATTCCGACTCCTTCTGGATAATCGTGAATTAGATTGCGGAGTCTGATGGTAAGCGGCTCTCTTTGAAAACAAGCTTTACCTGTTGTATGGAGATTAGATAACATGTTGTGAGGAATTATTATGGCACTACACTTATACTTCCCCAAATATCTAAGAATCGATAGCTTTCTGGTAAAAATGAGCTGTGAGTAAATTAACTTACTGATTCTGAGATTTAGTCCGCATAAATTCCTGACAGCATACTTTTTCAAAAATACACGTATACGTGTTAATATAGAAAAGCCCGCCAGGAAAATAGTAATCTCATGCACAAGAAAATGACAATTACTATCGAAGAAGAAGTCTATGATGCTCTTTATCGCGTCGTCGGCAAAGGAAACATCAGTCAATTCCTAGAAGAACTCGCTCGCCCCCATGTCATGAAAGAAGACCTAGCCAGCGCCTATCAAGCAATGGCCGCAGATACAGCAAGAGAAGGCGAGGCTCTGGAGTGGAGCAACGGACTCATCGGGAGCATCGCTGATGCTGAGAGGTGAAGTCTGGTGGGTAGATTTTGACCCGTTAGGCGGCGAAATCAGGAAAACCCGACCAGCGGTAATCATCAGTAACGATGCTGCCAATGCCTCTTTGAATCGGGTACAAGTAGTGCCGCTAACCGGTAACACTGGTAGGCTTTACCCCAGCGAGGCGATCGTGATGGTAGATGGCAAAGAAAGCAAAGCGATGGCCGACCAACTGACTACCGCAGCAAAAGAACAACTGACTAGCAAGCTAGCGATGATTTCATTAGATGAGATGAAAGCGATCGAGCGAGTGATTAAAATCCAGATTGGACTACAACTATAAATAAAAAGACAAATCATGGCTGAATCTGAAGTGATAGAAGTATTTCCTAGACTGATCGTGGGCTTAGGAAATCCGGGGGCGAAGTACGATCGAACTCGGCACAATATTGGTTTTGATTTAATTGATCAGTTAGCAAAGCGCTGGCAAATTCCGGTTTCTGACCAAAAAAGGTTTCAGGGGCTGGTCGGGGAAGGCTGGGTGAATCGCCAAAAGATTGTGCTGCTCAAGCCACAGACATTTATGAACCTTTCTGGTCAAGCTGTGCGATCGGTGTTGGATTGGTACAAGCTAGATCCCACCGAAGTCTTGGTACTTTACGATGACCTAGATTTGCCCTTGGGTAAACTGCGCATTCGGTTGGCCGGTTCGGCTGGTGGTCACAACGGCATGAAGTCGATTATTAGTCATCTGGGCACGCCAACTTTTCCTCGGTTGCGCATGGGGATTGGCAAAAGCCAGGATGAGGCGATTTCTCATGTTCTGGGTAAATTCTCTGTTGCAGAGGCTTCGATCGTCACTGACATTCTGCAATTGTCTGCTGATGCCGTGAACCTATCGTTGGGATCTGGAGTTGAACAGGCAATGAATAAGTACAACAACCGATCGGTTTTGCCAGAACCAAAGCCGCCACAGGCGAAAGAGCAGAGCAGCATTTGATTCTACAGATGTGGAGGGTTCAGCTCTAATCTCGTTTAAACTATTGCTCTTGGCCAGATTCAGAGCATCGATAAATCTAACGATTCCTGAGTCTTCAAGAAAGATAAAAGCTGCTGCTTCATTCGATCGACACCACCAGATACATTGGACTCAATATTTACTGGGATTACTGGATCATGCAAAGACAACCGTAGTAAAAACCAACCATCTTCACTGGCATTAGCACAAGAAACCCGCACTCCTTCATAATTATTAGGCACTATTTTCCAGCCTGAATGACTCAAGGCAAAAGCTTGCATTTGCTCAATTACTCGACCACCAACTGCTTGAAAATCATCACTAGTAATTTTAATTCGCAGCTCCTTGCTTTCGATCGGCTCTTGTAAATTAGTGATTAAATCTGTAAGATATTTGCCAGCTAACCGAGATTTAGCTAACTCGATCAGCAGTTTACTTACCAAGTATGCACCATCATCCAGAAAGTGATTTTCCTTCATTGCTGCATGTCCAGAAGTTTCGATCGCCAGCCACGACTCTTGACCTGAGTCATTTAGCCGCAGCGATTCGTTGATGACATTTTTATAGCCGCGTTTGAAACGATGGTGAGTGCCACCCAAATTTTGCTGAATAAATTGGGTCAATCCATCAGAAGTAATTGAGTCTGTAACTATAGTAGAATTGGGGTGTTCTTGTAAAACGATCGCGCTGATTAATCCAATTAAGCGATTGCGATTGAGTTCTTTGCCTGTACTATCTACGGCAGCCGATCGATCGACATCCGTATCAAAGATTATTCCAAAATCAGCCCGGTGCTTAACTACAGCTTGGCAAATTGCGGCCATTGCATCTGGATCTTCTGGATTGGGCACATGATTAGGAAAAGTACCATCTGGATCTAGAAACTGACTGCCTGTCGTATCGGCACCTAATGGTTGTAAAACTCGATCGGCATAAAACCCACCGGCTCCATTGCCAGCATCAACAATTATTTTCAGACCAGCTAAAGGCTGTTCAAAGTTGGTAGGATGATTAACAGACGATCGAATTTGATTGACAAATTGATTGGCATATACTGACATGAAATCATGATGAGCAACTTTACCAGCTATTTTTGAGATATCAAAAGTATTGGCTTTGGCTAAAGCTAAGATAGCCGAAATATCCTGCTTTTCTAGACCGCCTTGAGCCGTAAAAAATTTTAAGCCATTACGATTAAAGGGTAGGTGGCTAGCCGTAAGCATAATTGCCCCATCACATTCAAATCCGTTAGTAATAGTACTCATAAACATCGCCGGAGTAGAAGCCATCGCAAAATCATTTACGTGACTGCCGGTAGAAGTAATTCCATCAATGACAGCCTGCATAATTATTGGGCCAGATAGGCGACTATCGCGCCCCACACCAATTGTCAGTTGATTGTGGGGTTTATTGATCTTTTGTGATAGCCAGCTAACGAAGGCTTGGCCAAGAATTCTGGCAATTTCAGGGGTGAGATTGACATGTTCATTTGGCACGCCATCAATGGCAATACCACGAATATCTGAACCGTTTTGTAGCTTACTCCAATTAAAATCTTGCTCGATCGGCATATTGTGTTACCCCTGTGATTCACTCTATAGCAGCTAAAGTACCTTAGAATGAGCACACTCATCCAATGAAGTTGACAAAATCTGAACCATTCATGGCCAAAGACTATTTCCATTCAGTTGTAAAGGCTGCACTCATTCAGGACGGGTGGGCAGTGACAGATGATCCTCTTAAAATCAAGGTGGGTGGGGTTGATATGGAGATCGATCTAGGTGCAGAGCAGATCATTGCTGCGGAACGCCAAGGGCAGAAGATTGCCGTTGAAGTTAAGAGTTTTCTGGCTGGGACTTCGGCTATTTCTGAATTCCATCGGGCACTGGGGCAGTTTATTAATTACCGAGCAGCACTGAAGAGTGAGACACCTGATCGAATACTCTACTTAGCAATTCCCTACATGGCTTTTAACACGTTTTTTCAGCTTGATTTTCCAAAGTCCAGGATTGAAGAAAATCACGTTAATCTGTTGGTTTATGACACATCATCCGAGAAAGAACTACTATGGATTCCTCAAATTACCCTCAATTAGTGCGCGAATTGCTTGATCGACATGCTCAAGGGAAACCATCCTTTGGCAATATTGAAGTAGAAACTATTTTTGATCTGGAGCATGATCGCTATCAGATTGTACATATGGGCTGGCATCACGATCGACGAGTTCATCAGTGCGTGATGCATATTGACATTCGCAATGGCAAGATTTGGATTATGCACAATACAACAGAACATGAATTAGATCTTGAGTTAATGGAGATGGGTGTACCTAAATCAGATATTGTCTTAGGTTTGCACCCTCCAGAGCTAAGACAGTTTACAGGTTATGCTGTTCAGTAAATTATGGCAGTAGTTATCGATAGTAAATGGTTCGATCGAGCAGCCATCAATGTTGCCCCCGATTTAATTGGTTGTACATTAGTACGGCAACTTCCTGATGGTCAACAGTTGCGCGGTCTCATTGTCGAGACAGA
>JAYSRP010000211.1:0-13272 GCA_043721015.1 Synechococcales cyanobacterium
CCCATGACCGTTACCCTCACCATCATTGACGGCACCCGCCCAGGCAAAACTTACCACTTCGACTCTCGGACTATTTGCTGGGTGGGCAGGCATGACAACTGCACCATCAAGTTCCCTGAACAGGATGATTACGGCGAAATATCGCGGCTGCACTGTTTGCTAGATATCGATCCACCCAAGATCTCGGTGCGAGATTTCAACAGCAAACATGGCACCTATGTAGATGCCGTATTGGTTGGCAAACGGCCAAGTGGCCAAGTCGCGCCCCAAGGTATTCAAGCCAATATTAAACCCGTGGAAAAAAATCTGCACTCGGGCAATGTTATTACCATTGGTAACTCACACATCAAAGTAACGATTACTGGTGAGCAGCCCAACTATGATCCGTCACCGATCGCCCAGGCACCAACAGGCTTAAAAGCCGTGGCCGACAAAGTGTTGGGCTTGATACCCGATAAGGCGATCGATTGGTTTAAATATTCCTGGCTAGAAATGCCGCAACCCAACCCCAAGGCAAGCAATCAGCCCAATCCGCCAGCGAATCCCCAATCAAAAGAGGCAATCGGCGGCTACAAAGTTGTGAAACAAGTGGGTGAAGGTGGCTATGGGCAAGTGTTTTTAGCCGAAAATGCCCAAGGGCAACAGGTGGCGATCAAAATCATGTTAGCCGAAGTGGCAGCGACTCCTAAAAAGGTAGCGGAGTTTGGCCGGGAAATCGACAACGCCAAGGCTCTCAACCATCCCAATGTAGTGCGGTTAGTAGATAATGGCTTCGATGCTAGCAGTAACTGTTTGTACTACGTGATGGAATACTGTGCAGATGATAATCTCAGCACTTGTATGAAGAAAAATGGTGGTGTTTTGAATCTGGATACTGCCAAGCACATTATTTTACAGGTTTTAGCTGGCTTGGAATACACCCACTCTGCCGAGATTCCTTTTGTGCGCTTGGCTGCTGGCGGTTTTGCTAAGGGTGTGGGGTTGGTGCATCGAGATCTGAAGCCCAGCAACATTATGTTATCTACTATTAATATGCGGCAAGTTGCTAAGATTGGCGACTTTGGTTTAGCGAAAGCGTTTGATCATGCTGGTTTGAGTGGGCACACGATGAGCGGCGATGGTTTTCGGGGGACGGCGCATTTTATGTGTCGGAAGCAGGTTTTGGAGTTTCAGATGGCTAAGCCAGAGGTGGATATTTGGGCAGCGGCAGCTTGTTTGTACTACATGTTGACCAATCAATATCCGCGCACTATTGGAGCCAAAGAAGGCTGGGAGGTGTTGCTCGATCGAGATGCCATTCCCATCCGCGATCGAAATCCTGATGTGCCTTTACCGGTGGCGGAGGTGATCGATCGGGCGCTGCATGAAGGCTCTGTAAAAGATCCGGTGCTGTATTATCAACAGGTTGCTGATTTTAGGGCAGATTTGCTGAAAGCTTTTGAGACAGTTTCCGTATAATATTCAATAACTTCTATTCAGCTCATAATGACTCCCGACGAAACAAAGTCTTTACAGCAACCTCAGTCACCCGACTTGAATGGTACTTCTAGCAAAACTCCTGATACTCTGGTTGTTCCGGGTATGCAGCGGTTAAAGAATCCGATAAAAACGGCAGAGTTTGAGGCACGGCCAGGGTTTTGGGAGGAGTTACGGCAGCCTGCCAAATTGGTGATTACGTTTTTGCTGCCTGTAGCGGCGGTGGTTTTGATTGGGTCGGGGCTGTTTAATGTGGCTAGGTGGGCAATCGATAGTTGGACAGCGAAGAAGCCGGGATCTCAGCCAGCTACTGAGCAGCCGATAGTGAGTCCTCGCCCGACGGTGGTGGCTAAGGGTAGCTGCGCTGATTTACCGGCGCGGATGGCGCAGGTTAAGGTGACTGGGGTGCAGGTGGATAAAGCTTTTTATGGAGCGCATCCCGATCGGGTGGGTAAGCCTTTGACTGAGGTGGATGCTGATTTGAAAAAAGAATGGTGTTCGATCGCCGATCAATTGATTGCTCAGAAGTCAGCAAGATAGATGAATTTCGTTCTATTTTTTCGTGAATCCGTTCAAAGCTATGACAATCCAGATCTGGAAACCGGGCGATAAAATTAAAAATGGTCGCTTTGAAGTCTTAAAAGAATTAGGCAAAGGCGGCTTTGGTATCACTTATTTGGTGCGAGATTTTCGGAAAAATGAGAATGTAGTCATTAAAACTTTAAACGCCACCCAGCAAAGTGATAAAAATTTTGCTGACATTCAAGAGAATTTTGTCAAAGAAGGATTTACTCTGAATAAATTTGACCATCATCACATTGTTAAAGTGTCGGAGCCAGTTCAGCTTGGTCAATTGTGGGGTTTGGTGATGGAATATATTCCGGGAGAAGATCTGTCTAGCTACATGGATAAAAATGGCCGACTGAGTGAAGGAGAAGCATTGGGATATATTGATCAAATCGCTCAGGCTCTAGATTATGTACATGAAAAAAAGTTTTTCCATCGAGATGTAAAGCCAGAGAATATTATGCTGCGCCAGGGGCAAAGAGAGGCTGTACTGATCGATTTTGGTATTGCCAGGGAGTTTATTGATCTCGAAACCGTTTATTTAACTAATGATAGTGGTACAAAATTTTATAAGCCGATCGAGCAGTACAGTAAGCGCGGCATATTTGGACCTCATACAGATGTCTATGCATTGGCTGTTACTTTGTATCACTTACTCACTGGAGCTTTACCGGGACGTGGCTCACCTTTTTATACTTCGATGGGTAGAAAAGAGGCTCAAGATAGGGGGATGGGTGAAAAAATAGAGGAATACTTATGGGCGGAGTTGATCAAAGTTGGAGTGAGTAACAAAACTTTAGCAGCTATTCAAGCTGGGATGGCCATCGAACCTGAAGATCGCCTTAAAAACATGATAGAGTTTCGATCTTTATTAAGTTTGCTGCCGACGACTAAAACAGAATTTACAAATTTTCATGTTGAAGCCATTGGTAGTGCTCAAAAACATCCAGTGAAGCCTTCTTTGCTAGTTGACCATCACCAGTCATCTCAAGATGAGCTAGATCAATGGCAAGGAATGCTAGCGGCGATTGCTTTTGCTGAAATCCGCAACTTTCCATTGAAGGCAGAGCATTTAGATGTTCAAGAGGTACGCCGTTGTTATCCTTTTGCTGAAGCTATATGGCAGCTACAATCAGACAATGAAATAGGCCCATACAAAACTAGGCAAGAAAATTTTATTTGGACTTGGGATGGAAAATTAGTAGGAAGAACTAGCCTGAGAATGATCGTGGTACCCGTTCCCGATGCACAATGGACTGGCTTGCCTTGGTGGAACCAAGAGGATCGCAAGCTGATGCCTCCACAGCCTTACTTGTGCGATGAAGAAAAGTGCTTGTTTGGAGGGTGGCTGAGTAATTTATTGAAAGAGGCAAATAACTCAAACTATGATGGTAATCCTCATGTAGTGAGTTTGCTGCATGATTTTCAAAACAGCCTAGGGTGCAGTGCTGCTGAGGCAGATATTTTTGACCAAGATTCGCCTCAGTATTTTGGAATCCCCTTCAAGCGAGGGGTTATGAAGGGTCTAAATCGACCGATTAAGCTTAAAAAAATTGGTTATGGAGGTTCTTTTATAAAAATCATTAACAGCATTGGTAAAACTCCTGCTAAACCTTTGTTATTGATTGATCCATGCTTAGCTACAGTGTGGGGAATTGCACCCCGCCAGATACAGGTGCATAAAAATACAACCATGGCCTCATTAAACATCGAAGATCTGCGAGCCGGTCGGATAGAGGGCTGGGACGATGTGAGGTGCATTGAGCCTCGGGATCTGTTTTTGCCAGAGTTAGCTTTTATTGATGTAGATGATGCTCTACCCGGTGGCTTTCCGGTGCAATCGAATCAGCCATTGTTATTTAATAACAACAAAATTACGCCACTGTTACCTTTTAATTCGCTATTGCTGGAGTATTTTACCCCCGAAGATTTGATGGGACGGGTGCGCTTCACACAAAATGGCTCGATGGTGCGGGTAGTGCTTAAGTTGCCGCTGGCTGGGATATATGGTGGAGCTAATGGCCATCAAGAAGAATATAATTTGCTACGGGAATATACTTTAAATGAGCAAAATGCAGTTAAAGATGTGCCCGTATTAGAACTATGGCCAAATCTAAAAATCCCCAACTGGCAAGACTATTATGCTTTTTACTTTGATGCCAACGATACTTTTAATGTCAGCTTCGGTGATGCTATAGAACCCCATGATTATAAAGATCGTAATGGTAACTATATGATTACTCGCCTCAGTGATTTCCATACATGCGTTAGTTGTTATCGGCATGGATACCCGGTGGGCATTATTTTGCTGGAGACTCCGAACAAGCAGAATTGAGCAGTTTTTATTTTAGGTTTAAAAGCTTTACTGAAAGTTTTAGCTTGAGAATGGGCTGGCAAATGGTATTGATAACTCCCCTGAAATTTCACATCCAGTAATATTTTGCTATCTCAATCGATTAACCGTGATCAAAAAAGCATATAGTATATAAATACTTTAAAAGTTCTCCGATGAAGCAGGACACAATATTTTATCAACTGTTCAAACGATCGCCCACCCTGCTCTTTGAACTCATCCCCAACCAACCACCCCAAGCCGCAGAATACCGCTTCGACTCCATAGAAGTCAAAGAGACCGCCTTCCGAGCCGACGGCGTATTCTTGCCCCCCACCCCGGAAGGCAACGTCTACTTCGGCGAAGTTCAACAAGCCAAAGATAACCTGCTCTACGAGCGACTAATGGCCGAAGTCTCCATCTTCGCCTATCGAGACAGAGACAGCTTCAAAGATTGGCGAGCCGTAGTAATCTATCCCAGCCGCGACATCGAACAAGAACGCTTAGAAATTGTGCAAGAATTCTTAGCCAGCGGTCGCATCACCCGTATTTATCTGGATGAACTAGGCCAAATCGAAGACCTCCCTTGGGGTCTAGCCCTAATGGCCTTAACAATTTTGCCCAGCGACGAAATGCTAGCAAAAGCCAAAGAGATGCTGGAGCGCTTTTCTACCCAGGAAATTGCACCACCGGAGATATCTACCGAAGGATCTGCGATACTAGATTTAGTAATCACAGCCATAATTTACAAATTTTCTGAACTTAATAGAGATGAGGTACTCGCCATGTTAGGACTAGAACTCCAAGAGCCAAAAGCCTTCCGAGAAATTAGAGAAGAAACTACCAGAAAAGGAATTGAAGCTATTTTGTTGGTGAGGTTTGGTGAAATCGATCAAGAATTAGCCGCAGTAGTGCCTAAGTTGATTGACTTAGATAGCCAAGAGTACACAAGATTGCTGCTGAATTTATCTCGATCGGAGTTACTCGCTTTGCCATAGTTGAAATCAATAATCTGTCATCGTTATGCATAGAGGTTCAGAATGCCTCTACGCATTGTTTTTATTGGCATTGATAATTTTAATGAAAGTCCTTATCTACAAATAATTGCGTTATTTTGATCGCCCACACCCAAAAAGAGATATAGTATACAAGTACTCTAATAGTTCTCCGATGAAGCAGGACACAATATTTTATCAACTGTTCAAACGATCGCCCACCCTGCTCTTTGAACTCCTCGCCAACCACCCACCCCAAGCCGCAGACTACCGCTTCGACTCCATAGAAGTCAAAGAAACCGCCTTCCGCGCCGACGGTGTATTCCTGCCACCCACCCCCGAAGGCAACATCTACTTTGGCGAAGTCCAACAAGCCAGAGATAATCTGCTCTACGAGCGATTGATGGCCGAAATTAGCATCTTCGCCTACCGCGACAGAGAGAGCTTTAAAGATTGGCGAGCCGTGGTAATTTACCCCAGCCGCGACATCGAACAAGAACGCCTAGAAATTGTGCAAGAATTCCTAGTCAGTGGTCGCATCACCCGCATTTATCTGGATGAACTAGGTCAAATAGAAGATCTCCCCTGGGGTCTAGCCCTAATGGCCTTAACCATTTTGCCCAGCGACGAAATGCTGGCAAAAGCCAAAGAAATGTTGCAGCGACTGCCTGTGGAAAAAGCCACTTCTCCAGAGACATCTAGCGAAGGATCTGCAATACTAGATTTAGTGATCACGGCCATAGTTTACAAATTTTCAGAACTTACCAGAGACGAGGTACTCACTATGTTAGGACTAGAACTAAAAGAGCCTAGAGCTTTTCAAGAAATTAGAGAAGAAACCACAGCGGTCGTGACAGCAACAGTAACAGCGGCACTCACCAGGGAAAGTATCGAGGCCATTCTGTTAGTGAGATTTAGTGAGATCGATGAAGAGTTGGCCGCAGTAGTGCCTAAGTTGATGGAACTAAATAGCCAGGAATATACAAGGCTACTGCTGAACTTATCTCGATTGGAGTTACTCGCTTTACCTTAATTGAAATCAACAATCTGACATCGTTGCGTGTAGGAGCACCCATGCCCCTACACATTTTTCATGTTGATAATTCCCATGAAATCCTGCATTCACCAATGATTTCTGTATTTTGATGGACTCACCACATCAAATAAGCGATCGATCACGACACTCTCATCTTTATCCTGTGGCACAACAAGCCGTCGCCAAAAAAAACAGGCCAGAACTCGCAGTGACCAATATCCAGCCGATTTCCTTACAGGAACGCTCTGAGCACCAATACTGGAAAGAAATTACCGAGCGCCACGCCCAACAAGCTCAATCGTTCCGCAACATGAAAGCAGACATTGCCAACCTCGGCACCAGCCAAAACCCCTACACCAACGAATATTACTGGGCAGCCTTCACCTGCAACGGCCTCGGCTAACTATGGCCTGAATGTTGGACTCCTTCAAGTTGATGCCCATACGTCACGATGAAAACATGGCTCGAAGTTTTCCTACCATATTTCGAGTTAAGATCTGGATGGGCGATAT
Organism: Synechococcales cyanobacterium; assembly: GCA_043721015.1. Lineage (GTDB taxonomy): Bacteria > Cyanobacteriota > Cyanobacteriia > Cyanobacteriales > Chamaesiphonaceae > JAAFHZ01. The sequence goes on from JAYSRP010000211.1 coordinate 6,919, forward strand.
ATCTAGTAAAAATATGAATATTACACTGACTCTCGAACAGTCTCAGATTGTGCAGCAAAAGCTCCAAAGCGGTCGCTATCAAGATATTGACGATCTCTTCGTCCAAGCATTCCAGCTTCTTGATGACTGGGAGGAACATAGTTTGACAGAATCTCCCGATTGGATTGCCTCTACTCGCACCAAAGTTGATGCCGCGATCGCTTCCATTGCAGCTAATGGTGGTAACGATGGAGAAGCGGTAATCTTTGAGTTGTTGGATAAATTCCGCCAAGCGCGTATTACTGGGCAGCCTTCACCTGCAACGGCCTCGGCTAACCCTCACCAAAACAAGCCATCAAATGCAATAGCATCACAACAAGAATCAAGACCAATCAGTTATCTGTAAACCAGCGATGCGCTCAAAATCTCGACGATTGCGAGTAACCAAAACCCCACCCACAGAAAGCGTAATTGCCGCAATTCGTAAATCATGACTCCCAACCCGAATCTTCCGCTCAAGTAGCTCCCGGTATTGATCGCGGGCTGACTCCGTAAACGGCAAAATTGATAGCATTTGTAGATCTTCGATCGTAGACTGCAAAGCTTGATAGGCAACAGCAAGCCGATCGACGCGCTCTATTCCAGATAAACTATTAATCGCCGCCAACCTTCCCTTCACCTTTTCCTCGGCTGTAACAATCGTAATTGCCACTGCATTAGTATCTAGTTGTCGCAACCTACCTTGAATTTTAGGATTTCCCCGCTCTAACAAAGACAGATGATCGGTATCTAGCACCCACAAAGTCATTTAACAGAATCCCCTTCTAGCCAAATGCCTTCGATCTCATTAGCTGTTTGACGTGCTTCCACAATAGCTGCTTGATACTCATCCCAATTAGGGTCATCCTGATATTTACCAGCGATCGCCAGCCAAGGATTTTCAATCTGTGCCAAAGGTAAATCCAAATATGCAATCTCCCCATCAGCCAACTGCGCTTTCACCTGCTGATCCAGTTTCCACAAGGCATCTTCTCGACTGTGGCCTTCCACCGCAAAGCCCGCCCATGTCAACAACTTAGCAATCCACACTTGATCTGATCGCTGCGTCACCAAAACAGGCGTTGGCAAAGAGCTTTGATTTTTTCCAAAAGGAGATAGGGCAACTGTCATAGCAGAACATCAATGATTAGATTACTCGATCGTAGCTCAAGAATAACCAAGTAGCGGCTCTTCACAGAAAAATTCAACATATTCAGGCAATTTGCATAATTTAGCTCTCAGCCACCGCTATCCCAATAGCTGCACAGCGATTCTGTCCCTGAGAGAAAACCATAAAAATTATGAACTCGCAAGTTTCTACCATCCTATTAGCTTTTATGGCTTCCCTTTCTTCTATCTTGATCGCCCCCGCCACCCACGCCCAAGTAATAGATTCTGCCCCAACCACCCTGACCCCTCCCGGCACCAATGAAATTCTGCCCAGCACCACACCTTCCATCAACCAACAAGCCGGAGTCATTCAAAACAATGGCCTGGGCAGCCATGGTAGTCTAAGTTACCCATCCTGTGCTGGCGTTTGCATCTTTGCGATCGGCAGAACCACCCGCACCGGCAACATCGATCCCAGCGTCGAGGCCGTAGTCGGAGTCGTCTGGCAAATCAGCTCCCCCGAAAATACCCAAGCCCAAAACACCCGCATCCTCGCCGAAACCCAACGGGATTCCCTCAACAACCAAACCACCCTAGCTCTGGTGGAAAAATTGGCGGAGGCGATCGAAAACAACAAACCAGAACGAGCCAACGCGATCGCCATCATCCTCGCTTCTCGTCTTGGCTACAGCAACTATCAACAACTGCTAAAAGACGTTCACAATAATAATCCCACAACAATTCCTCACCGTTAGTATCCTATGGTGAGGATGACTGAGCACATCAACAGACGAAAGCTCATTTTGACCTGTATCCAGCCAGCAACTTTGATCGTCAATATTTGTAACGCTGATGGGCAGACCGCTCTGGGAATAAACGATGGTATAAAGAAAACGTACTTATTGGCTAATCGACGGTACGACAAAACTTGTTTTTTATAGACTCTCAGGCTTTTCCTTATGTGGCGCGTAACCATTCAATGTTCTGACGATAGCTGGCGGGTGCAGGGCGCTGCCTTTAAAATCATTGCCGAAAAGTATCCTGCGACTTTGCTCTCTTCTAAAAAAATGCCCGGAGACGATCGACGAATCATGGCTTATCAACTCGAAGATGTGAGTGATGCAGAGGCTTTTGCTGAAGAATGCTCTGGTTTAGATGGCTTGGTGGCAATGTTTGAATCGCTCTAGCTCTGGGCGATCAAGTCTCTCAAAAAAAATTTAATCTCTTTCCTGATCATATTTTCCCAGAATCCCAGCACTGAATTCGACTGAAATTAGCTGGGGCACTGGTCTAGTAGCTTAGAGATCAGCTTTGTCATAGAAATACTTATAGATAATATTCGATATTCATTTGCAAAAAATGCGACCTCTCTCTATACATAGAGAAAAATATGCGATAAGCTTACTTACAAGTTGATTTAATCTATGGATTGAGCCATCCAGCTCAGTGCTTCAGTAGATTTGTCAGTTATTCATAGTTAAAAATCTATTATTTACTGTTACTTAACTCTATTGATATTACTTCTTTATGTAGTTGGTGACGACCACTTGATGTTTTTACGGAGAAATAGAAATGAAACATTTGGCAAACAATCTTTCCCGCCGTAAATTTATTTTTACTGCTGGGGCAAGTGCAATTGGTGGCCTGTTGTTGAAAGGATGTAGTCCTTCTAATGATCAATCAGCTACTTACGCCAATATCAATACTGGTAGCGGCATCGAAACAACCAAAGCCCGAATTGGCTTTATTGGTCAAACTGATGCTGCGCCATTGGTAATTGCCCAAGTAAAAGAGCTATTTAAAAAACATGGTGTCCCAGATGTCGAGCTGGTTAAACAGCCCTCTTGGGCAGTTACCAGAGATAACCTGCAAATCGGTTCCGCTGGCGGCGGGCTTGATGGAGCAATGGTCTTAAGTCCGATGCCTTACCACATGAGCATGGGCACCATTACTGTCAATAACAAAAAGCTGCCCATGTATATAGTGGCCAGAATGAACACTGGCGGCCAAGGAATTTCGGTCGGCAATCTCTATCGAGATGCCAACGTTGGTTTAGATGCTTCTAAATTAAAAGCCAGGGTCGAGCAACAGAAAGCAGCCGGTAACTATTTACGCTTTGCCCACACCTTTAAAGGTGGCAATAGTGATTTACTGTTGCGCTATTGGCTAGCTTCTGGCGGGATCGATCCCGATAAAGACGTGATTAGTTTGGTAGTGCCCGGTTCTCAGTTAGTGCCCAATATTAAAGTCAATAGCGTTGATGGCTTTTGTGTGGGAGATCCTTGGCATGTGCGATTAATTAATCAGAAACTGGGCTATAGCGCTTTAGTAACCAATGAGTTATGGCAAAATCATCCTGAAAAAGCGCTGTCTTTTCGCAGTGACTGGGTCGATCGACATCCCAATGCCACTAAGGCAATTGTCCAAGCTTTAATGGAAGCTCAACAGTGGTGCGACAAACCGGAAAATCGGTTAGAAATGGCCAAAGATATTTCGGCACCAGAATGGGCAAAAGTCCCAGTCAAAGATGTCCAAGATCGGCTCACTGGCAGGATTGAATATGGCAGTAGTCGTCCAACGGTCGAAAAAAGCCCAAATATTATGCGCTATTGGGATAACTACGCCAGCTATCCTTTCAAAAGTCATGATCTGTGGTTTTTAACTGAGAATCTGCGCTGGGGGCAAATCCCGCAAAATACTGATATGAAACAGGTGATCGATCGAGTAAACCGCGAAGATATTTGGCGAGCTGCTGCTAAAGATCTCAAGCTATCAGCCACCCAAATTCCGGCAAGCACTTCCCGAGGAATAGAAACATTCTTTGATGGGGTCAAATTCGATCCCGAAAACCCTAACAAGTACTTACAAAGCCTAAAAATTAAACGGGCTTAAATAGTTAAAACCTGCTTTCCACTCATCCAACCTTTAAATCATCGGAAGACAATCATGACCAGAGCTATTGGCAATCGCTATCAACCTAATCTAATCAACAGATTATTAAGCAACAAAAAAACCAGAAAGATTATTGCCCCAATGATGGCCGCAGCATTCTTTTTAATCATCTGGCAATTGTTCACCTTCAGCCCCGACGCAAATCTGCCCAGCCCGATTAAAGTTGTCCAGCAAACCTGGGAACTAATTATTAATCCTTTCTTTGATAAAGGAGCCAATAACAAAGGACTGTTTTGGCAGATTTGGGCAAGCTTGCAGCGAGTAATTCAAGGTTTTGCTCTGGCTGCTATTGTCGGGATTTCGATCGGTATTATTGTCGGTACTAGCGAATTTCTTTTTGATGCTCTAGATCCGATCTTCCAAGTCTTGCGCACCATTCCGCCGTTAGCTTGGCTGCCAATTTCCTTAGCAGCTTTTCAGCAATCTAATCCATCAGCAATCTTCGTAATTTTTATTACTTCAGTTTGGCCAATTATTATTAATACGATCGCAGGCGTGCAACAAATTCCTCAAGATTATGTAAATGTCTCCAAGGTTTTACAGCTATCTCGCAAAGAATACTTTTTAGAAGTGGTTTTTCCAGCCACTGTTCCTTATATTTTCACCGGCTTAAGAATTGGCATTGGTCTATCTTGGTTGGCGATCGTCGCCGCCGAAATGCTGATCGGCGGAGTGGGTATCGGTTTCTTTATCTGGGATGCCTGGAATGCTGCAAATATCAGCCAAATTATCATCGCACTATTGTATGTAGGGCTGGTGGGTTTGATGTTAGATAAACTGATTGCTTTTATTGCTACTAAAGTAGTCCCTGATGAAAAGAAATAAGCAGTTTCACCCATATCACAAATCCAACAACAGGTCACAAAATGTCTAACTTTGTAGAAGTCAATCAAATCGATAAAACCTTCGATCTATCCGGTGGAGGCAGCTATATTGCCTTAAAAGGCATTGATTTAAACATCCGACGCGGCGAATTCATTTCCTTAATTGGTCACTCCGGCTGCGGTAAATCCACTTTGCTAAACATCATTGCTGGACTCGATCATGCTAGCGAAGGCGTAGTCTTAGTAGACGATACCCCCGTGACCAAACCCGGCCCCGATCGAATGGTAGTTTTCCAAAATTACTCGCTGCTGCCCTGGCTGACAGTCCGTGAAAACATTGCTATGGCCGTCAATAAAGTCTTGAGAGGCTTGCCCAAGGCTGAAAGAAACGAAATCATTGAACAACATATTGATATCGTTGGCTTACGGGCGGCTGCTGACAAAAAGCCGGGGCAGTTATCGGGTGGCATGAAACAACGAGTCTCGATCGCCCGTGCTTTTGCCATTAAGCCCAAAGTATTGTTGCTAGATGAACCTTTCGGTGCCCTGGATGCTTTGACCAGAGGCGGTCTACAAGAGCGGCTAATTCAAATCTGCGAAGAAAACCAAGTAACGGCAGTGATGGTAACTCACGATATTGATGAGGCGTTGTTACTGTCTGATCGAATCGTGATGCTGACCAATGGCCCTTCTTCTAAAATCGGTCAAATCTTAGACGTAGATATTCCTCGCCCCCGCAAGCGGCTGGAGGTGGTAGAGCACCCTAGTTACTACAGCTTGAGAAGTGAAATGATCTATTTCTTGAACCAGCAAAAGCGGGTGAAGAAACTTCGATCGCAAAAAAATACGGTGGTGGCAAGGCATGGCTTAGAAAAAGTCAATATCCAACTGGGCTTTGTCCCGTTGACTGCTTGCGCGCCCCTAGCGATCGCCAAAGAAAAAGGCTTGTTTGTTAAACATGGACTCGATGAAGTTAGCCTGGTGCGCGAATCGAGCTGGCGAGGAATTGTCGATGGTATTAGTGGCGGCTATATTGATGCTGCTCAAATGCCTTCTGGGATGCCTGCTTGGATGACTCTAGGAGGAAACCAAGACACTCCATTGCCCATTGTGACGGCGTTAACAATGGCACGCAATGGTAATGCGATCACTCTCAAAGAAGAGTTTTATCAAAAAAACATCAGAACTCTGGATGATTTTCATAAATTTATTGTAGATACCCCTGATAAACGCCATAACTTTGGGATGGTGCATCCATCTTCGATGCACAATTTGTTGCTGCGCTATTGGCTAGCTGCTGGCGGCATTGATCCCGATCGAGATGTCCACCTAATGACTATTCCCCCAGCCCAAATGGTGGTGGATCTAAAAGCGGGGACGATCGATGGCTATTGTGTGGGTGAACCTTGGAACTATCGGGCAGCCAAAGAAGGCAAAGGATTTACAATTG
>JAYSRP010000212.1:0-5478 GCA_043721015.1 Synechococcales cyanobacterium
GATCCTTGGCAAAATTGTAGTTTTATGTGAAGGAGAAAGAGTTCCGCCCGGTCAAAGAGCATCACTGCAAACTTACGCCCGTATGGAATCTTGGGGCGACGCATATTTTTATCGAGCCTGCATACCTAGTGATTGGCGAGAATACGTACCGCAATTTTTCAACTGCGGCGATCGAACCGACGTATTAAACACCTACCGCCGACTCCTAGAAATACTTCAATCTTCCGAGACTTACTACCTTTCAGCAGATCTACTATTTGCCTTAGTAGACGTAGATTTAGAAAATGCTTCGATCCCGATCGAAGATTATGATTTCTCTGATACCGAAGAAATTTTCCATGATCTGTATCAAGAACTGCGCTTAAAAGCCGATCGATTACCCCAACATCGTATCTGGGTCACAGGTTTTAAACACAAAGAAGCCTATTTTCTACACCCCAGTCTCCAAGAAATCTTCAACGGATACCACCAACCAATACACTACAAAAATACCCAGCTACAATTAGCAACCATCTATCAAAATATGGCTACTGATCTTTGTAAAGACAAAAATCTCTGCAAAAAATTCAGCACCGCAGCCCAACGCATTGCCCACCACCCAAAACTAGACACCAGTAGACCTGAGAACTTACAAACATCTTGGCTAGAAAATTGGTCACAAAGCCCCATTGTTTGCCATGATTTAGCTGAAATACTTTTAGCCATCAGTAATTCCAAGTATTACTGGAAACAAATTCAGTCTACAGAAACAGGAGTGGAAGCCCGATTCAAAAACTTACTGCTACGAGAAATTGCCACCAAGTTTTACTCCCAGCTTCGGGGAGCAGACATCGAGCAACATCACTTATCCGGTCTTTTTAGCTACCTACAACAATTCTCTAAGCCTTAAAAAACATGAAAATCGTTGAACACACCGACCAGTCTCTGAACATCACAACCATCAAAAGTTAAATTTAACGTGCGTTGTTTTCAACGTATGCTATTATGAACGTGTAAATAATAAAGCGTACTTTGTGATGAAGGCAAATCCTGGCGGGCAAATAGACTCAGCCGATATCATCGGTCGAGACATGGTGATTTTCGAATTATGGGAACGCTTGGCACAGCAGAGTATTGTGCTGACAGCGGAACGGCGGATGGGTAAAACTACGATTGTCAAGCAGATGGTAAAAGAAAGTGGCACAAAGGTGTTTACTATCTATCGAGACTTGGAGAAGGTGGTATCGCCAGCGGAGTTTGTGTCGAATATATTGACCGATATCAGTGGATACCAGCAAGGTACAAAATGGGTAGAGGGATTATTCGGAAAATTCACTAAGAATTTTGCAGGTTGGCAAATTGGGAATATTATTAAAATTCCCGAAACATCTACAGATCGATGGAAAGAGATTCTGGAAAATGCGATCGAGTACCTCATGAGCCATTCTTTGTCAGTCGATGGCTGGGAAGATGGGCAAAAAGGGAAGCAGATGATCTTTTTTTGGGATGAGCTGCCAATGATGCTCGATAACTTTCTTAAGCGCGATAATGGTGCGTTAGTTGCGATGGAAGTTCTCGATACATTGCGTGCTCTGCGTCAAACGTATCCACAATTGAGGATGGTTTATACCGGATCGATCGGCTTGCATCATGTGGTTAGTAAACTAAAGGATGCTGGCTATAACAATGCACCTACTAACGATATGTACACATGGGATCTTCAGCCGCTAGATCTCGATAAGGCGATCGAGTTAGCTCAGCGATTATTAGAGGGGGAAAATGTAGCTACAACTGATCGATCTGCCGTCGCTACAGAAATTTCCCAGCAAGTTGATCGGTTTCCTTTTTATATTCATCACTCGATTTTAAAACTCAAGAGCTTGCGCCAGCAAATATCTCCGAGTTTAGTCCAAGAGCAAATCGAGAAGGCATTGTGTGAGCCGAATCCTTGGGATATGGATCATTATCAGACAAGGATTAAAACTTATTATCGAGATGGCTCCGATCAAATTGCGCTGGCAATCTTAGATACCCTCGCTACGGCAATCAGCGGATTGAGTTTAGAGCAAATTCGCGATCGCAATTTAGTCATCCAAGATATCGAGATGTTGCGGACGGTATTAAAGCTAATGCGGCAAGATGGTTATTTAGTCATGAATGTGGAGAGAACTTATAATTTCCGCTATGGGCTGATCCAGCGGTATTGGCAGTACCAGCGAGGTTAACTTAATGACAAGCTATATATCTACCAAAAAAGTTCAAAAAAAGGCATTGCTATCCAATTTTACACCCAGCATTATGGCTCCGCAGGTGCTGGAAGATATTTTGGTGCAGCGTCATGAGCTAGCCGCCGATTTAGTCGATCGCATTATTATTAGTATCACTACTGATAATAAACATTATCCTTTGCTGATCGGGGCGCGGGGTATGGGTAAAACTCATTTAGTCTCGATCGTTTATAACCGCATCAAGCAGCAGAAAGATGTGCAAGATAGAGTAATTATTGGGTGGTTGCGGGAAGAAGAATGGGGTATTAGTTCTTGGTTAGATTTAGTGGTGAGAATTTTTCGGTCAATCGGCGAAGAATATCCTGATACTGAAATTGCGGCGATCGCAGTTAATAATATTACTACTTTACAAACTCATACACCGACAGAGGCAGAAGTATTAGCTGAAAGCTTATTGGCTGAGCTAGTTGGCAAAAAAACGCTATTTTTAATTATGGAAAATCTCGATGATGTCTTTGAGGGCATGGGGAAAAACGGACAGCAGCGACTGCGATCTTTTTTGCAGGAATATAAATGCTGTACGATTCTGGCTACTACGCCTGTGCTATTTAATGGCATTACCCGTAGAGATGAAGCTTTTTATGGCTGGTTTACACCGTTTCATTTACAACCATTTACTCACACGGATGCGATCGAGCTATTAACTAATATTGCCACCCAGTCAGGAGATCAAGAATTAGCAAGTTTCCTGCGAACTCCTGCTGGTTCGGCGAGGGTTCGCGCTGTTCATCGGTTAGCTGGTGGCAATCCCCGTGGCTATACGCTCTTTGCTCAGTTAATTACTAAGCAAGATCTCGATAGCCTAGTCGGTGCATTTATGAAGATGCTGGATGATTTGATGCCTTATTATCAATCGCGGATGGCGATGCTGTCGCCGCAACAGCGGAAGATTGTGGCACATTTGGTTGATAATACCGAAGCGATAATTGTCAAAGATATTGCGACTTGGTGTTTTGCTACGCCCCAGACTATTGCTAGTCAATTAAAGGATCTGAAAGCTAAGGGCTATGTGGTGTCTTCCTCGGTTGGGAAGGAGTCTTATTATGAGCTAACTGAGGTTTTGATGCGGCTTTGTTTGGAGGTGAAAAAATATCGCGGTAAAGAGGTGGAGTCTTTGGTTGAGATGATTCGGATTTGGTATCGCCCTGAAGAAATCAAAGCACAGTTCGATCAATTGATGTTATTGGGCAATGAGGAACACGCTCGTTACTATAAACATGCTCTGGAAGATGCGCGTCCTCATCCGATGTTATTGGCTTGCGATCGTGATTTTCAGAAGTCGTTGGAGCTTGGTGATGCTAAGTCGGCTCTACAGGTATGGCAAGAATTAGCTCATGTTCAGAATATTAGTGTGGATCGATCTCAGCCGATCTCCGACTTGATTATTGCGGAGAAATTTGATGAGGCCAGAGCGGCGATTAGAGATCTATTAAATGATGAACAGGAATCAAAAAATTTAACTCAGGTTGAAACTGTTGAAGAATTATGTTTACAGGGATTGCTGTTATATAGATCTAAAGATTGGGAGGCTGCTCTAGCAATATTTGATCGCTGTTTACAACAGGATCCGCAGAACGACACGGCCTTATATATGCACCTTAACACACTGGATAAACTTAACAGACTCAATGAGGCGATCGCTAGTTATGATAAGGTGCTCAAAATTAATCCTGAGGATGATACAGCCTGGGATAGCCGAGGTATTGCTCTGGAGAAATTAGGTAGATTTGATGAGGCGATTACCAGCCATGATAGGGCGCTCGAAATTAATCCTGAGGATCACATATCCTGGTTCAGCCGAGGTATTGATCTGAAAAAATTAGGTAGATTTGATGAGGCGATTACCAGCTATGATAAAACGCTTGAAATTAATCCTGATTATTATCAAGCTTGGAACAACCGAGGTAATATCATGTGTGACTTAGGTAAACTTGATGAGGCGATATTTAACTATGATAGGGCGCTCGAAATTGAGCCTGACGATCGTATCTGGAAAAGCCGAGGCATTACTCTGCATAGATTAGGTAAATTTGATGAGGCGATCGCCAGTTATGATGAAGCGCTTGAAATCAAGTCTAATGATAATCAGACTTGGCATAGTAAAGGCTGCATTTACTATAGTTGGGGTAAATATCAAAATGCTTTAGATGCTTTTCAACAAGCGATTAACATCAAACCAGATGCATATGATTCTTGGCACGATCGAGGTTTAGCTTTCTTTCAGCTTGGTAACTACGCTGAAGCCCTTGATGCTTGGCGAACTGCATTTAAGATTGTCCGCGATCTTCAGCCCAGTGATACCAGCAACCTCATTCAAGAACTACTTGACGAGCAACTATTGGTGAAATTCCAACAACCCACCGTTCGTGATTTGATACCGCAACTGCTCGAAATTTACACAGAAGCTGAAGTATTGCCAGAATTGGGCGTAGCACTAACTCGCAACCTCCAAGCACTGATATCGCCGATCATTAGCGACTATACCGCCAATGAATGGCTAAAGCTGTGGCAAGAACTAGGTAAACCGCATCCAGAGTTAAAATTGACTTTGAAGATGTTAGCCGCAGGAGTTAAGTACAAGCAAAATCCTCAAGACCAGCGGATATTTCTGGCTCTGCCCCAGGAGCTGCGCCCATTGGTGCGGGAGGCATTAGGTATCCAGTGACACCCGAATTCATAGCAGCGACAGCCTCTAAAGATAGACATAGAAATGATTGATCCACTCAATGTTTCCTCGGATAACACAGATCGGGTGGGTGAGCGAAGCCGAACCCCACCCCCATGAATTCGATGAGTTCAATGGCGCTCCCATTCGGCTCACTTCGACCCCGCTCAGCGCAACGCCGCTCAGGGAAAGCTTTTTCCATGGGATCATTTTTTATATGAACCGTCCTAAGTTTTGCACCTTTAGCGATCGACATCACTTATCCGATCTTTTCATCTACCCCCAACAATCCTCTAAACCTTAAAAAAATGAAAATCGTTGAACACACCGACCAATCTCTGCACATCACAGATCAAAACCGCCAATGCCTCTGGGGCTTACTCTTCGCCACCCCATTTCTAGCAATTGGCCTAGGCATGGCTCTGGCCACCGCCAAAATCATCACCCTAGAATGTCAGCGCCCAGACACCACCCAAATAACTTGTCAGCGCACCGTTACCGGCATCTTGAGCACCACCACCGATCGAATCCCTGGCAAACTGCAAA
>JAYSRP010000213.1:0-5478 GCA_043721015.1 Synechococcales cyanobacterium
CCTGTTTCACCGAATAGACCTAAAAGGGCAAAGCCTAACCCTTCAATACCACTCCGTTCATTTTTATCAGTGATTTTAGTAAACTGCTGATATTCATCCAGTTTAAGCAGAGCTTCACTACTATTAGAAAGCTTACTCCGACTATCAAAACAGGGAAGCTCTGCGATCATCATTATTCTTACGACCTAAAATTAACATTATATTAATTTCGCTAGTCTTTTAGTGCAGCAATTTTACCTAACATGTCAGCATATTCTTGTAATCCTTGTCTCAGTAACTCCAACTCATTACGCATTAACGTGAAATCAGTCCATTGTTGTTCATGTGCCTGATGGCTAGAGAGTTCAGGGCGTTCTGCCTCCCATCTTTCTAACTTTGGATGCCATTTGGCCAGAAAGGGTCGAAGTCCCTCATTAAGTACTTTCATGGAGATACCACCAACAGATTTCTCCTCTATACCAACTTCAGCACCAGCATCCCTAAGAATTTGACGTGTTGTTTCAAATATTTTGTACAGCGAGTTTAGTGCTTCTCTCAACAGTCCATCATTAGCTCCAAGCGATTGAGTAGCAATGCGAGTACTCAACTCTACGTAAAGCAGCCATGCAGCTTTTTTAGCTGCTGAATCAACACTTAATTCTAATGAGATTATATTTACAAAGGGAATATTAATAGTTATTTTTTTTACTTGCACCTTAGATATTAAACTTAACAACCTACCTAGCACAATGCCTAAAATAAAAGCTCCTATAATTGTTATTCCTATGAGATTAAAGGGATTCCCTATTAAATACTGGGGAAATTTTTCATTGTACTGCTTAAAATATTCTTCCTCATAAATTTTTCTTATGTCTGCTGGTTGCTGGCCTATCTTACTATCAGCATAGAGTTTAAGTACAAATTCAGTACGTCTAGGAATATCATTTTTGACATCGCTATGAGCAAGAAGTTTGACTTCCTGATTAAATGCTTCTTTAACATCAAAAGAAGAGGGATTAGCCAAGGCAGAACTAGCTAATATTATTAAAGTAATCGCGAAAACAGTGATAAGTAAACTTAGCTTTTTCAAAGAAATCTTTTTGATTATTTTTATAGTTTTAGTTAAAATATATACTCGGCATTTAGTTAGAATTTTCTTTAAATAGAAGAAATAATCATCTATTCGCATATCACGTAGGAGCGATTTGTCATAGCATCTCTTATCTCTACAAAAACCTGAAAACATGACCCTCTTTATAAAAACCAATATTAGTCCTTCTATATTAGCTGAATGAAAAGCTAATCTTTCATATTCTCCAAGCAGAGCAAAATCTTTGCTTCTCCATAAAAATCTCTTTCCATGCCCCATCTAATCGACAACCCTCCCAGCAACAAACCCAACAAAACCTCCACCGGAGCCAACCCCGTAACCTCAACGATCGACCAAAAACCCATAGAACCCCCACACCCCACCAAACAATCCCCAATCCTCGCACTCCAACCACCAATATCCTCATCATGTGCCAGAGCAAACGGTGATTCCAACTCCTCATCATGAATCGCCGCCACAACCTCAGCTCTCACTTCCTCCTCACTCATCGGCTCCGCTGCCCGCACATAACCCCGCTCCACCTCCGGCAACTCAGGAGCCGCACAAAACTGCTCCAAATCCACCACCATACTTTGACGCACATACCGATCGAACACATCCAAAGCCATCACCGGCTCCTGCTCCGGGTGCAACAAATAATTGATCTCCTGAAGATGCAACTCTGCCCGCAAACCAACAATTTCCCCGACCCTTGCCAATCCCTCACCAGCCACAAAAATCTGTTGCTCAGTCGGCAAAGCTGCGATCGCGTAGCGTTTCCGTAGGAAAATCGCCTAGGAATCATTGCCCTCAAACAGAACGTTATTGAGGGCAATGATTCCTGAGTGAAGTTGTACTCGATCGAAAAATCAGACACCTCAAAAATGACATTAATAAAGTTGTGTTACTATTAAGACATCATTTTAGTTGGAATTACATCAAAATCCCCTAAATGCTCCCACCCTACAATTCTTACGGGTATCTCCCACCAGGAAACTATCAAATCTCATGCGACTCCTTCCGTGATTACTTCAGCGGCAACAAACGCCGAGAACAACTAGTTAACGGTTTCTTTAGCCTAGCCAAACTACTCGCACAAGTCGGCTGCACCCAAATCTGGGTCGGTGGCAGCCTAACAACAGATAAAGAACTCCCCAACGACTTTAATGGATGCTTTGATCGTCTAGAAATTGATTGGTACTCCAGCCAACTAGATCCAGTACTCACCGATGCATCAGAACAAGAAAAACGCTTCGGTGGCAGCTTAGTCGCAGACACCATGCTCTACTTCCAAACTTTCCTCAAAACCGATAGGCAAAATAGACCCAGAGGCATCGTCGAGATCAACCCCCAAGAACTACTGGATGAAGCACCATGATACAAAACGAATACCAATATAAAATCACCAAATCTAAAATCGAAGACCTAGCCAGAGTCTTGACAACTCTAGTCACAGAAGCAGAATCCCTACCACCCCTCATGATAGAAGCAACCCGCAACGGCTTCCAAACCCAAATTAATCAGATGCAGACTGAATTACAAGAATACGACGATCTAAAAGCTGGAAAAGTAGAAATCACCATGAGTTCGATCGAAGACCTCCCCAAAGTACTAATCCAAAAGCGGATCAGCCTAGGCATGACCCAACGAGAACTAGCCGAAAAACTAGGTATTAAAGAACAAATGGTACAAAGATATGAATCCACCGCCTATGAATCTATCAGCTACCAAAGATTGATCGACGTATGGAACACCCTTAAAACATCAATTCCCATGATGGTAGTCAGATGATCGATCAATTTGAAACCTGGAAAGCCAAGCTAGTCAACAACCCCAATATTCTAGGCGGTAAAACAGTCTTCCCTGGCTCATGGCTATCAGTACAGCGAATCAGCGGCTCCTTAGAACGAGTCGAAACCTTGGAAGCCTTGCGGAAAGATTATCCCTATCTAACCGATGAAAACTTTGACTTTGCCCAGATCTTTGTCAAAGCTGTGGGAATGACCTAAAACAGCTTTGACAAAGATTGGAGTGCAAGAACAACAAATCCAACGGTGTGAGGCTAATAATTACCATGCGGTAGACTTCGATCGACTACAAGAAGTCATGTCTGCTCTAGATGTGACAGTTAGCAAAGCCATAATACAATTAGGAAATCGTTAAAACAACCTAGGGGTATAGGGTCTAGGTTTACTTTGAGCTAACCGTTCCCGAATTTGCATCTGAAAACTGGCAGCTACTTCCTCAATCTCCTCAGATGACATCACACCGCCAAATTGTTCACTGAGAAGCTCGATAAATTTATTTTGGTCGCCTGGAGGAAGGGCTAAAGCCATCACCTTATCTAAATGAATACCCCAATCTGGTCCAGCGCTAATATCGCAACCACACTCTTCCTCTAACTTCGCCATCTCACGGGCTTCTGCTTCGGTAATTTTAAATTCCATAAATCCTCCAATTCACTTATTTAGGCCAAACTAGTCCTGTCGATACCATTCAATGGAGAAGTATCCCTCAGCTATCCCCTCGATATTCAAAGGACAGCCCTCCGAAAACTCAGGATCGTTGATGCCGCAACCTCCATTATCGATTTGCGCGTCCCCCCAGGGAATCGCCTAGAAAAATTGATCGGAGACAGGGAAGGACAACACAGCATTCGTATTAACGACCAATGGCGCATTTGCTTTTCCTGGACAGAAGAAAATAATGCTACTGAAGTCGAAATCGTTGACTACCACTAAATTAATATCATGAACATCCAACCCTTGCCCAACATCCACCCTGGCGAAATCCTCCAATTAGACTTCCTAGAACCAATGTCTATCACCGCCTACCGACTCAGCACCGATATTGAAGTATCCCAAACTCGGATCAGCGAAATCTTAAATGGCAAACGAGCCATCACAGCCGATACCGCCCACCGTCTATCTCGCTACTTCGGTAACAGCGCTCAGTTTTGGCTAAACCTACAATCCACCTATGATCTTCGACAAGCCGCAGAAGAAAACCAAGTAGCTTACGATCGTATCCCTGCCCTCTCAGCAGCTTAATTATCTTCCACCAACAGATTCCATAGAGAAAGCTGAAGAGTGCAGAGGGCAAGGTCGAATCGGACATTGTTCAGGATGTTCAATGATTTGACCGGCGAATTTTTGGAACCCATACTCATTCTCCAGAAGATTCAAAGTTTTCTGCACGTAGGCATGAATCTGACTCGGCAACCACCCCGCACAATGAACCGGCGTAACCACCGCCAACCGCCTCTCACCATCCCAAATATCCGCCCCGATCGCATGAATCGGCGAATCTTGGCGCAGCTCCCGCCAAATCAACAAATTGCCATAGACCACCTCCGGCACCACAACCTGATGAACTACCACGATCCGCTGCTTCTTGCGGCTCTGACTAATCCGATCACGGTTCTTGATGTAATGCCGTTTACTCGGACAAGTCGCCGATACCCAGCAATCATGGGTACTCTTTGCCGTCTCTCCACTCAAAAGAGCACAGCGAATACACTTGGGGTCAATAGTTTTAGACTTCGTTGCCATCACAATCGAAAGAGCCAAAAAAACTCTTCAGTAAATTTTGCCGATTAAATTCCAACAGGTCGATCGCAAACTGACTTCTCTCAGCATCGACAACCACCCTTGGCACCTGCTCAAAAATTCGTTGAATAGCACCAACATCCACCGAATCAAGGCATTTCAGCCACATCCGAGCCGCCAGCGGCTTGAGTTTAGCCCCAATCGCAAAAGCCTCAGCAGTAGATATTTCTACCGCGCTAATTTGCCCACTGACCAACTGATTTTTCCACCAACAAGACTCAACTAACTTGGCAGAACCAAGATCTCTGCCCCTAATTTCTTCAAGAGACAACTTCGCCCCCAAACTGTCCCCGTGATCAAAAGTAGGACACAGGTGATAACCATCTTCCAGCAGCGCCAGCTCCCAATTTTCATCATGTCGGTCGGTTGCCGACAACCAAGCATCAAACAACAAATACCCCACCATTAAATCCGCACCAGTCTCGATCGCCATCGGCGTAAACTTTGCTATCGCCGATGGCAGAGTCCAACCCACCGGCAAACCCACCGAATTTTGTTGCAACCGCAACAAAATATTCTCGATATTGTAAAAGTCAGCACCATCAACTTGTTCCACATCGTAGGACAGGTCAGCGATCGAGAGAAACCGCCGACCACTCATAATCTGGCCACCCACAGGGGTATAGTCCACCGATAAAGTCCCAGAAATATAAGTTTCCAACTCCTGCACATAACCCACAGCTAACTCAGTGCGGGCGATCGGCAACCCCAACAATTTCCCCAACTCCGCTGCTACCTTCTCATAGGGAACCGCCGGACTGGGCTTTTTATACGTGCGCCGCGAGCTCATCCCCACGCTGC
>JAYSRP010000214.1:0-30693 GCA_043721015.1 Synechococcales cyanobacterium
AATGTCTCAACAGCGCCCCCAAAACTTGTCGGAATTTGCCGAGATCTCGGGAGTTGGTAGCCGCAAGCTAGCACAGTATGGTCAGCAGTTTGTCACCGAGATTCGGGCTTTTTGCCAAGAGCATGGTTTTGCTTTAGAACCAGAAGAACCCGTTTCCTTGCCAGCAGTACAGACCAGAGAAAGAGACACCGCGACTCCCACTCACCTTCAGACCTGCCATTTGTTTCAACAGGGTCTCAGTCCGACCCAGATTGCCGAGAAGCGTCAGATGGCACAGAGTACTGTGATGCAGCATTTGGAGGTGCTGATTGAAGCAAGGCAAATTACCGATATTGATCGACTGGTGCCCACTGAAACTCAGGCCGTAATTAGACAGGCGATCGAAGCAGTGGGTGATATGTCACTCAAAACCATTCGTGAGCATCTTAAAGAAGCTTTCACCTATGAAGAAATCAAGGTAGTCCGAGCAGCTTGGCGGGCGACACAGTATGAATGAAGTTCAGGTTTATAAATTGGGTCTAACTCCCTACCAAATAGCCTGGGATTTACAGAAACAATGGCAACAAAAGCTGATTGCTGATTCAAGTCATCCCGATGTCCTAATGCTCTTAGAGCATCCACCGGTCTACACTTTGGGTACAGGGTCTAGCCTAAAATTTGTAAAGTTCAATTCTGATGCTGGCTATGAGCTGCATCGCAGTGAGCGGGGCGGAGAAGTGACCTATCATTGCCCAGGACAATTAGTGATTTATCCAATCCTAAATCTGCGTCGTCATCAAATGGATTTGCACTGGTATTTGCGCCAGTTAGAAGAGGTGGTGATTAGATTATTGGCAGATTATGGATTAATTTCTAAAAGGATTCCAGGTTTAACGGGGGTATGGTTGAACGATAAAAAAGTGGCTGCGATCGGCATCAAAGTAAGTCGTTGGGTCACAATGCACGGCCTAGCGATCAATGTAAACAATGATCTCAGAGGTTTTGAGCAAATTGTACCCTGTGGAATCAAAGATCGATCAGTTGGTAATTTGTTGGAATTTCTGCCGACCGTAAGTTTAGAAGAAGTACAAGAAAGATCGATCGAAGTTTTTTGCCAAACATTCCATCTGAAATACAACAAAGAAATCGATGAATCCCAAAAACAACACCAGAAATCAACAACGTAGGGGCAGGTTTATCCGTCAACAAAACAAAAAACAGAAATAACCAAATAAAAACCTGCCCCCACTGCCCCCAAGGAATTCATTGACTTCATCGAATTTATCGGTTCATCGATCGCTATCCCCACGGAATTTATCGAATTCATCGAATTTATCGATCGCCATGCACCTTAGGTGGGCGGGTTTTTATTTGGTTATTTCTGTTTTGAAAACGTTGGCGGATAAACCCGCCCCTACGGATGCATCTGCTGGTTTTATGTTTTCAATGTGATCAAAAAACGTGATTGCAGACCGCGCACAACGGCCAGATCAACATCCTCGATCGATTCCACCAAATCACCTACAGTCTTAATGCCATCACAGGCATCCATACAGGCAAACTCGGCATCATCGATTTTGGCAATTTGATAATTGCTGTCGAAAAATGCCCTACTTGGCCAGCCTTCTAGACAGGGATGTCGTTGGGGAATCGCGGCCAGCAAAGCTGCATCGTTTGACCAGTCGGCCTTAGTTAACGGGGGCTTGCCTAAGAAAAACTCAAAGTGTGCGACTTCGGGATCTAATAGTTCAATAAGGCGATAGCGCTGTCGATCGGTCAAACTCTTTGCTCGTTCCATCAAATCTGGCGCTTTTCCAATCAGCCGCTCCAAATCCCAAAACTGTGGATTCGAGAAACCAATAAACTCCAAACCCGCCGCATCAATCAGTCCAAAAATCGTCTCGGCGTTGTAGACAATCTCTTGGGGATGTACATACATGTCGGCAAAACACTCATCCTTGAAGTTTTCCAAAGACCAACGGCTTGCTTCCCGTTGGGCAATCCGGTTATTTTCTGGTAGATTCTCAAAAATCTCTCGCCCCACCCTTACTCCATCCCGATAATCGCCTTTTTTGTCGCCCTGCAATAGCCGGATTGCCCGCTGCATCATGGTGATTTCCCAGCGTCCCACCTCACCGTAAACAAAGATATGCAGCAGACCACCAGGAGCCAATTTCTTCGCCAGGGCCTGGATGCCTCGATTGGGGTCAGCCGTATGGTGCAGCACACCTACGGAATTGATCAGATCAAACTCCCCTGGCAACTGATCTACATCAAACAAACTCATTTGATGGAACTCTACGCCCAAAGCCTTCGATCGAGTACAGCGTTCCTTGGCCACCGATAAGGCTCCCGGACTAATATCGATCGCCGTCACCTGCGCCCCTGGATTTAGATGAACCAAATACTCGGTGCTTACCCCAGTGCCACAGCCCGCATCCAAAATTCGCACGTCCGATTTAGCTGGCAGTTGCCCCAAACAAAAATTGTAGGCTGCCTGCCAATGCCAGCGCCAGTTATACCCCGGTGGCACTTCATCTAAAATGGGATCGGGGGGAAAAGGATAGGTATTGTAGAGCTGTTGAACGGCCTGGGTGACATCCATCGGTGGTAAGGGGTGCAAGGATTATCTTCATTTTACCTTAGCAGCCGATTCTTTCGGCAATCATCCCCTCCTCGCCCTCACCCTTCGCTCGCTAGCGAGTTAAGATGGAACGTAGATTTTTGCGGAAATAAACCCATGGTTCAAGCTCCTTATTACGGTGATAGCGCCTATCGCACTCCCCCACCAGACCTACCCTCCCTAATTTTAAAAGAGCGGATTATTTATCTGGGTTTACCGCTAGTTTCTAGCGACGATTACAAACGCCAGCTCGGCGTGGATGTGACCAAGCTAATTATTGCTCAGCTTTTGTATTTGCAGTTCGATAATCCCGATAAACCAATTAACTTTTACATCAACTCTACTGGTACCACTTGGTATGGTGGCGAGGCGATCGGCCAAGAAACCGAAGCTTTTGCGATTTGTGACACCATGGCCTACATCAAACCACCAGTACACACTATTTGTATTGGTCAAGCGATGGGCACCGCCGCGATGATTTTATCTTGTGGTACTAAGGGCTGTCGGGCTAGTTTGCCCAATGCCACCATTGTGCTGAACCAGGCTAAAACTGGCACCGGGCGCGGTCAGGCTACCGATATTCAGATTCGCGCCAAAGAAGTTCTAGATAATAAAGCTGCGATGCTGGGCATTTTGTCCCGCAATACTGGCCATTCTTCCGAAAAACTGGCCAAAGATATGGAGCGGACTTTCTATCTCACTCCTGCTGAAGCAAAAGAATATGGATTGATCGATCGAGTGCTTACCAGCGCTAAAGATCTGCCAGTTCCCCTGGCCGCTGTTGTCTAGGCTGTCTAAAATTTCATTTATCTGGAGACTCTATGGCCGTCGAATCGCCAATGCGCGTTCCCTATAATCTGCCTGGTAGCCAGCAATGGCAGTGGATGAATATTTTCACTCGCATGAGCCAGGAGCGGATTATTTTTCTGAACCAAACCCTAACTATGGGTTTGGCCAATTCCTTGATTGCATCGCTGCTATACCTCGATTCGCAAGATTCTAGCAAGCCGATCTATCTATACATCAACTCTTATGGCGACCCAGTAGCTACTGGCGATGTCAATGAGGGCGCTGGCTTTATGGCGGTAGCTGCTACGCTGTCGATTTATGACACGATGAAGCATATTAAGTCAGATATTCATACTATCTGTATTGGCCAAGCTGTAGGGTTAGCAGCACTAATTTTATCGGCAGGCACTAAAGGAAAACGAGCTAGCTTGCCCCATTCAATGCTGGCCTTGAGCCAGCCTTATAGTGGTGTACAGGGTCAGGCCACCGATATTCAGGTAAATGCCCAAGAAGTCGGTGCTAAGCGCAGGCTCATGTTGGATGTTTTTGCCAATAATACTGGACAGCCACCCGAAAAACTCGATCGAGATATGCAGCGAATCTTTTATCTATCTCCCACTGAAGCGGTGGAATATGGATTGATCGATCGAGTGATCACTAGCAGCAAGTCCTAACTACATTAATTTAACCGGAGATTTCTTATGCCGATCGGCGTTCCTAGCGTTCCTTATAAGCTGCCCGGCAGCAACTATGAAAACTGGATTAATATTTACGAGCGGCTATTCCGTGAGCGGATTATTTTTCTGTCAGAAGAGGTTGATGATGGCATTGCCAACCAAATTGTGGCCTATTTGCTGTATCTCGATTCCGAAGATAGCTCTAAGCCCATCTATATGTACATCAATTCTCCCGGTGGCTCGGTCACAGCGGGTTTGGCGATTTATGACACCATGCAGCTCATTAAGTCCGAAGTAGTGACGATTTGTGTGGGTTTAGCGGCCTCCATGGGTTCATTCTTGTTGATGGCTGGTAGTAAAGGTCGCCGTTTGGCCTTGCCTCACTCCCGGATCATGATTCACCAACCTTCGGGCGGTACTCGTGGTCAGGCCAGCGATATCCAAATCGAGATGCGCGAAATTCTGCGGTTGCGTCATCAGCTCAATGGTATCTACGCCGAACGCACTGACCAGCCGTTAGAGAAAATTGAGCGCGATATGGATCGAGATTACTTTATGTCTCCTTACGAGGCTAAGGAATATCGCTTAATTGATCAGGTGATTGAAACTCGGTTGTCGCCAGAGTCGATCGCGCAGGCAATAAAGTAGTAACAAACTTGCCAAGTGGTATCCTTGTGGAGCTAGGTCGTAAGTGATTTATACAGACGACCTAGCATTTTGGAACGGCACAAAAGGCTGTATCATATGTATAAATGCGATGATTTTATAAATCAACTACTTGTTAGTTTCAATATTTGTGTTTAAGGCAGAAGTCCTATGGCTGAGAGAAAAAATATTCGACTAAGTCGGTTGAAAATCAGTAATTATAAGAAGATTGACTCCCTAGAGATTGATTTCATTCCTCCTTTAATGCAAGGAGATCCAGATATTTTACTTCTGGGAAGCAAGAATGGTGGAGGAAAAACTTCCGTGCTAGAATGCTGTTCCTTATTGATCTTATCAGGAATATTTAAAAAACGATTTAGAACACATGAATCATTGCTGGATATCGCAAGTTTATTGGTGAAAGCAGGTCAAGAAAAAGCAAGTATTGAGTGTACTGTTGAAAAGAATAATAAGGAATGTATACTTTCTTTGGAAATCAGTTGTAGAGAAGGTTTCTCCGTATCTAGTGTCAAAATTGATAAAGAGGATGAATCATTTTTTGGTTTCAATAGAAAAGACTATCCTGACACACTTGACTATCCTTTGAGTAGTATTTTTGCTTTCTCAAGTGAGCCTTTAATTATTCCTCCCTTATTGCACTTTAATAGCTATCGAAAAGTTCAAGAATTAAATCCTGAACTGGGTATGATGTCTGATGATTATCGTGGAAACTATGATATGCGGAGAAGAATAGGGATAAGAAGTATTGTTAGTCCCGTAAGTTCTTTTAAATTAGAGATTTTACGTTCTTTAATGGGACAAGCCTCTTTGTTTGAAGATACTGATAGAGAACAATCTCAGAATGTATTATCTCAATTAAACTCTTTGATTCTAAGGTACTGCGGTGGTCAAGTTGAGCATTTACGACCTTTACCAGATAATAAGATTGACATTCGGATAAAGCCGATGACTGGTAGAGAATCATTCTCTTTTGATGGATTGAGTTCTGGACAAAAAGAAATCATTGCGACACTTTTTTTGATTTGGAAAAATACCAAGGATCAACCTAGTATCGTCTTAATTGATGAACCAGAGTTACACTTAAATGCTGAGTGGCATGGGGATTTCGTTAGACAACTTCACCAACTTTCTCCTCATAATCAATATATTTTAGCGACCCATTCTGAGGAAATGTTTCGTTCTGTTGATGAACGTCATCGTGCTGTTCTTATACCAGATGAGGATAGCTGATTTTACGGCGAAAATATGATTTATGAAATTACAACGTGGTATTAATGCAACGCAAGTCAATCAAAATGCTCGACACAAGTTGTTTGTAGAAGGCAAAGATAATCAAGAAATTGATCCAATAGTTATTAAAGAGCTATTAGATAATAATAATTTAACGGCAGTTGGAGTAAGTACAATGGGTGCCTGTGATAACGTTCGCAGTGCAGCACAAGCCTTAATTAAGGAATATCCCTCTTATTACTTCCTGATTGATCGTGATGATCAAGCTCAGGAAGCCATCGATAAATCGTGGCAAAATTTTCCAAGCATAGATGAGTGTAATATGCTGATTTGGCACAAAAGAGAATTGGAAAACTATTTTATTAATCCCGACTACATTGAGAAATCTGCATATTTAAAGTCTGGAATTGACATTCACAAAAGTGTCCTTGATGAATGCAATCTTCGGATATTCCTCAACGCGGCGAATCTAACTTTATATTCAATTTCCAGAGAATTACGAAAACCGTTGCCTATTCAGCATTTTAAGAACCCAGAGGAGTTCAAAGATCAAGATGCCGGGATGCTTAAACTGGAGGGGCTTTCTGCCATGAGCGAGAGGACAGTATCAGTAGCTACTGTCCTAGAGAAAGATACTGTTAAAAACCGATATTTCGAGTTTGTTGAGGAATTGAGCGGCGGAACAACACCTCTTCAGTATAGTTTGGGTTCCTGGCTTGAACGGATGTCCGGTAAAGAAATTTTCCGAGTACTTGCTAATAAATGCTTTGAAGTTAAAGATTTAGATGGTAATCTTGTGAGAGGAAAAGAACAAAATAAAATAATCACAAAAGGACTAGTGAAATTACCCATTGAACAACAACCATCTGATTTTCAAAATCTGGTCAATTTATTGCAGAATAAAGTAGGTGTATTTTAAGAATGATAGCTGTGTGGATTTATATAACATTTTAAATGTTGACTCTGCACAAATTGATTTGACTAATTTGACTCATTAAAACCACCTTATCTTTATGAGTAGCACCTGAAATCTGAGGAACTAAAATCTTCACAAATGTTGCTAGAAATCACCCCTAAGAAAACTTGATCAATAACTTCAATAGTTGTTTAGTACGCGCAGTGAGCAACGTCCGTCGATAGGCATCTGCGACTTTTTTGATGCCTTCGGCTTGAGTTGGATAGGGGTAAATCACTCCACTTAAAGCACTCAGACCTAATTTGTGCTTAATTGCAGTAGTGAGCAAAGAGATCATTTCTCCGGCATGACTTGCCACAATCGTAGCACCCAAAATTTGATCAGAGCCTTGCTTGAGATAAACTTTGAAAAAACCCGCCGTTTCGCCATCAGTAATCGCTCGATCAACTTGGTTTAGGGGAATATGAATAGTGTTAATAGCAATCTGCTGTTGCTGAGCCGTTGACTCCGACAAACCCACATGGGCAATTTCTGGGTCGGTAAAAGTGACCCAAGGCATGGTCAGATCACTGAGTTTAGAACGACCCAAACCCCAGGGCGAAAAAAGGGTATTTTTAATTACAATGCGCGCGGCGGCATCAGCGGCATGGGTAAACTTCCAATCCATACAAATATCTCCTGCTGCATAAATCTTAGGATTAGTAGTTTGTAAGTAATCATTAACCTGCACCCCCTGATATAGATCGTATGCTACCTCGACAGCTTCTAAATCTAGCCCTTCTACATTAGGAGCGCGACCAGCACCAGCCAAAATTTCGTCTACTGTGACAGATTCTGTCTGACCATTGCACTGCAAGTAAATAATTTTACCGCTGCTAGTTTGTTCTACCCGCTCCACCTGACACCCCAACACCAGTCGAATTCCCTCTCGGACTAAGGTCTGCTGAATAATAGTGGCGGCATCTTGGTCTTCTTTGGTGAGCAATCGACTATCTCGCTGCAACAGCACCACCTCGCAGCCTAAACGCCGAAAGGCTTGAGCCAATTCACAGCCGATCGGACCACCGCCAATTACAGCTAATCGATCGGGGCGCTGTGTCAACGAAAAAACTGTTTCATTGGTCAGGAAACCAGCTTCCTCAATGCCCGGAATATTGGGGCGGACAGCTCTAGCTCCGGTGGCAATCACCGCTTTTTTGTAGCGCAGAGTTTGGCCAGCAACTTCCACCGTATTGTTCTGACCAAAGCGCCCCTGGCCAAGAAAAACGTCAATCCCGAGCTGTTGAAATCTTTGTACTGAGTCGTGATCACTAATAGCCGATCGAATTTGGCGCATTCGCTCCATGACTGCGGGGAAATCTACCTCCAGCCGATCGGGTGCCGTAATGCCCAGTTCTGTTGCATTCCATAACTCGCCGATCACCCGAGACGATCGAATAATGCTTTTAGATGGTACACAGCCCACATTGAGGCAGTCACCCCCCATTAAATGCTTTTCAATTAAGGCTATTTTGAGTCCAATTCCCAACCCGGCGGCTCCAGCAGCTACTACCAAGCCCGCTGTCCCTGCCCCAATTACCACTAGATCATAAGTTTCTGCGGGTGTGGGATTCACCCAATTATTAGGATGAACATGAGAAATCAGAGTTTCGTTATGTTTGTCCATCGGTAGTATCGTAACTGGGATAGAGACGGGTGCATCAGACATGATTTTTACTTGGTGAGATTTTGATCTAAAGCCTGACGAGCAACGCGGGTAACATAGACTGTGACAGCGATAGTGGCAATTAATCCCATGATGCGAATTGCCCACTGTATATTGCTATTAGTCGGCTGATTACCA
The DNA here is from genome assembly GCA_043721015.1 of Synechococcales cyanobacterium. Taxonomy (GTDB): domain Bacteria; phylum Cyanobacteriota; class Cyanobacteriia; order Cyanobacteriales; family Chamaesiphonaceae; genus JAAFHZ01. The sequence continues at coordinate 8,724 of JAYSRP010000214.1, forward strand.
GTGCCCAAGGTGGCGATGCTACCAGCGAGTGAGCCAATATAAACGTACATCACAGTGCCTGGAATCATCCCGATCGAAGCCAATAGATAGTCTTGGAAAGAAACGCTAGTGATGCCATAGGCATAGTTCAACAAATTAAACGGAAACACCGGAGAAAGCCGAGTTAACAGCACAATTTTAAAACCCGATCGACCGACAGCCTGATCGATCGCCTGAAATTGCTGATTGTCGTTAATTTTGCGGGCAACCCATCCCCGCGCCAAATATCGTCCGACCAAAAATGCCCCAGAGGCTCCCAGCGTCGCGCCGACAAAAACGTAGAGAGAGCCTAACACCGCTCCAAATAGCACCCCTGCACCCAGGGTGAGGATTGAACCGGGCAAAAAGGCCACCGTGGCAGCAACGTAAATAGCAATAAAAGCGATCGCCCCAATTGTGCCTAAGCTCTGCACCCATTCCAAGGCATTTCGGAGGAATTCTTGTGGATGCAAACTCAAAATATTCACGATTTTCTCCGATTTGGTGAGTCTATTAGTTCAATCTCGATCGAGTAATTTGCTGAGTCGTAGGATCAACTTGCCAGCGTAACAGAGTCGCTGACTGACCCACATAGTCAGTGGGTAGGCCGATCGCTCTTCTTGGTGCCGTAGTCGCCAAATTAATCCCCTGCTCCAAATCACAGGCACCCCAGCTCACCAAGTTATCTACCCCCGTCAACAAGGGCAACGTTGTCCCCGCCAAGGTGCCATCGGGTAAACGCGCTGTCCCTGAACTAATCTCGATTTTGCGGCTATCCCAAGGATACAAACCGTCTGGTAAACCCAGTGGTGATAAGGCATCGCTGACCAAAAAAGCATGATCGCTAAACTTAGCAGCTCGTAAAAACACCTTGAGCATTGTTGGGTGGACATGCTGACCGTCAGCAATAAAGCCCGACTGCACGCCATGATAGGCCAAAGCTCCAGCCAAAAGACCGGGCTGCCGATGATGGAGACCCGGCATGGCATTAAAAGCATGAGTTACCATGGTGGCTCCTTCATCGAAGGCGCGCTCGGCGATGGCCAAATTAGACAAAGAATGACCCAAGCTGACTATTACACCTTGGCGACGCAAAAAAGGCACCACTAGCCCGGTGGGGTCTAGCTCGGGAGCCAGGGTCATAATCTTGACGATCGAGCCGTAGTCGCCAATCACTCTCTTGACGCTATCCAGAGTCAGAGGCAACAGATATTCTTCTGGGTGAGCGCCGCGTTTTTCGGGGTTCAAACAAGGGCCTTCTAGATGCGCCCCCAAAACTTGAGCCGTGCCCGGAGCCTGCTGCGCCATAAATTCGCTAATGACCTGGAGCGATCGCTGAAAGTTTTCGATCGAAGTTGTCACCAAGGTCGGCATGAAACCATCTACGCCTTGCTTCCATAGCCAGTCACAAATTTCTCGCAGCTTTTGGTGGTCGCCGCGATGTAAATCGGGAAAAGCCAAGCCCAAGGCACCATTTATTTGTAAGTCAATGCCGCCCAAAGAGCACCAGTCACCGGTCACATCAGTCACCGGGCAATTGGAACTGGTCGCAATCACCGGGGCGATCGCTTGAATTTTGCCATCGCTGACCAAGATCTGCTGGGTGCTGTTGTAACCAGGTACTCGGGCATTGATAATTTTGGTGGTCATTTTGCTACCTGGGCGACTATTCCAGACTATAGCCTGTTGTTGGGGTCGATCGCCAATGGATTTGCCAACTAGATTAAAGTCTAGGATAATGCCTGGGTTCAAAGATTAACTTTCTATTCAATAAATCTGGCTCATGGACAAATGAGAATTTGTTGAGAAACATACTCTCGATCTATTTAATAATTTTATTACTAGTTTTCGGCACAATATTCGAGTTCCCATACTCGCCCAATTGTTGGATCAACTTCGCTACCAATCCCGTCCACCCCGTTTGGTGACTGGCTCCGATTCCCGCGCCATTATCACCGTGGAAATACTCGTAGAACAATACCAAATCGCGCCAGTGCGGATCGTTTTGAAACTTGTCAGTCCCCCCATAAACTGGACGATTTCCGGCAGGATTTCTCAAGAAAGTTTGCGTAAGTCGTTGCGATAATTCGGTAGCAACTTCCCCTAAAGTTAGCAGTTGGCCAGAACCTGTCGGACATTCCACTTGAAGATCGTCGCCAAAATAGTGATGAAACTTTTGCAGCGATTCAATCAACAGAAAATTCACTGGAAACCAGACGGGGCCGCGCCAATTTGAATTGCCGCCAAACAGTCCACTTGTCGATTCTGCGGGTTCGTAATCGACTCTAAACTCTGTACCATTGGCATGAAAAATATAGGGATGCTCGGCATGGTAGCGAGAAATTGCCCGAATGCCGTAATCGCCGAAAAATTCCGATTCATCTAACATTTTTTGCAAAATGCGTTGGAGTTTTTCTTTAGAAACGATCGCCAGTAGTCGCCGCGCGCCTACTCCCTGAGCTTCCATACAGGCAACGTTCCGGCGTAAATCGGGGCGATTTTTAATGAACCATTCCAACCGTTTCTTGAACTGGGGTAATTGCTGGAGTGTTTCTGGTTCCAATATGCCCACAGCAAATAGGGGAATTAATCCCACCATCGATCGCACTTTCATTACAGTTTGGCGGTCGTCAGGGAAGTGCAACACATCATAATAAAAACCATCTTCTTCATTCCAGAGCGAGGCTTCCATTTCCCCAATATGATTCATCGCATCAGCAATATAGAGATAATGTTCAAAGAATTTGGTGGCGATATCTTCATAAACTGGATTAGTTTTTGCCAATTCTAAGGCAATTTCTAACATGTTTAAGCAATACATTCCCATCCAACTAGTACCATCGGATTGATCGATGTGTCCGCCAGTTGGCAGTGCCGCACTGCGATCGAACACTCCTATATTATCCAACCCCAAGAAACCGCCTTGGAAGACGTTATTTCCCTCTGTATCCTTGCGATTTACCCACCAGGTAAAATTGAGCATCAGCTTTTGGAAAACGCGCTCTAGAAACTGCCGATCGGATTTGCCATAGAGCTTCTGTTCGATCTTATAAACGCGCCAAGTTGCCCAAGCATGAACAGGGGGATTTACATCACCAAACGCCCATTCATACGCCGGAATTTGCCCATTGGGGTGCATGTACCACTCGCGGGTTAAGACATCCAATTGATACTTGGCAAAGTCAGGATCGATCGTCGCCAAGGTGATGCAATGAAACGCCAAATCCCAAGCCGCGAACCAAGGATATTCCCACTTATCGCACATGGAGAGAATATCGTCAGTATAGAGGTGAAACCACCCTTGATTTCTGCCCTGTTGGCGTTCTTTGGGTGGCATCGGTTCGCCAGCATCGCCCTTGAGCCAATCTTCGACAATATAGTGATAATATTGCTTGCACCACAACATTCCAGCAAATGCCTGACGCTGGACATTTCGCATATCCTCACTAATCGAGAAGGGCGTAACCCGTTGATAAAATTCGTCGGCTTCTTGCTTGCGCTGAGAGCAGATTTCACCAAATTTATTTCCAAATGGCTCGGTTAAATTTGGCGTGTCACTGAGCCGTAATTGAATCGTTTGGGTTGCTCCAGGCTCGATTGATAGTACATAATTAATAGCTGCTTTTGTGCCAATGAGATCGGGATTTACAGCATCTTTATTACCATTAACCACATAATTATTAATACCATCTTTCACATAGGGAGAAACATTTGGCGTACCGAACACTAATTCATTATTAGTTTCATTCTCAGTGAATAACATTTCTCCATCGCCTTGGGCATACAGCCAGCGTTTTCCCAAGGTGGGATGAATTGCTTCAATAATATTCAGATCCTTGTCAGGATGAATTGCTTGTAAAGTTGGTTTGCTTTCTACTGCTCCATTCCAAGCCCAAGTATTGCGAAACCACAGCGTCGGTAGTAAATGCAGAGTTTTAGCTTCCGCAGCCCGATTAATTACTGTAATTTGCATCAGCACGTCTTCGGCACCATCTTTGGCATATTCAACGAAGACATCAAAATATCGATCGTCATCAAATATCCCTGTATCTAATAGCTCAAACTCTGGTTCGAGCCGACTGCGACTGCGATTTTCTTGGACTAATCGATCATAAGGAAATGCTTGCTGGGGATATTTATACAATGCCTTCATGTACGAATGAGTGGGCGTATTGTCAAGATAAAAGTAATATTCCTTGACATCTTCCCCATGATTGCCTTCATTCCCCGTCAGCCCAAATAATCGCTCTTTGAGGATCGGATCTTCACCATTCCATAAAGCAATCCCCAAACACAATCGCTGATGATTGTCAGAAATCCCTAATAAGCCATCTTCACCCCACCGATACGCCCGCGATCGCGCCTGGTCATGGGTAAAATAGTCCCAGGCTGAACCATCGGGGCTATAGTCTTCGCGCACGGTGCCCCACTGGCGATCGCTCAAGTAAGGCCCCCAGCGTCGCCAGTGGGCTTGGTGGGTTTGGGCTTCCTGTAGCCGAATTTCTTCTTGTGTTAGCTCGATCATCATTGTTTTATCCCTTATTTCTTTAAATAAAATGGCTGGTATAGCAACCGAAATCGCTACACCAGCGATAAGTTGACTAATTAGGTTCAATCATCTACACAACAATCATGCTCGATTAATCTGAGCTAGTCCTGAAGCCCAAATGAGAATTTGATGAAACGAATGTCTTATTATTGCTTTAGCTCGATCTCACCTATGACTTCAATAACTTCTAACTCGCTCGATTATTTACAATCGAGTCGCCCGCTGAATAAATACCCACTAAAATGCTCTTATCATCAGACTTAGAGGGAATTATTCTCGTTTGGAGTAAGCCCCCATTTAATATTCGGATACCAATGAGGGATAAACCATGACTTCAACTAGTGTTAAATTGTTAAACTCTGAACCAGAAAGCATTGAGCATTTGAATTCGGTAGCCGCCCGGATGATGTTAGCCGCATTTCCACCGCATATTCGAGAGGCCTTTGAACGACGCGCCAAGGAAATTGATTATCCAGTCGAAGCGGTTGTCGAAATGGCGATCGCGGGTTTTCTTGATCGAGAGGCTTTGAGTTTCGTAGATTGTCAACCGCGCTATTGAATTATTAGTATTGGATTATTACTTGATCGCCAATGAGATCGCCTCCAGTCAAATACTAGAGGTGATCAGTAATAATTGGAAAATATAACAACTGAAGTTCAAACCTCCAGACCGCATTAATTGTTGCGAGCCAAGTCATCCAACTGCGATTTAACTGATCGATCTCAATACCTCCAATTCCAATGCTCACAGAAGTATTGCCAGGGTTAACAACATAGTTGCTATCATCAGAAGATTGCTGTAACTTTCGCTCTCTAAATACTTCCCTGAGCTTATTGACATATTCTGAAAGTAGCAATCGCACACAGTCAATGACACTAGATTTTCCAACGCCTTTGACACTAATAACAATGTTGATATTATCAGAACCAAAGTCTAAACTCAGATCGTCAATACCACGAAAATTTTGAATTTTTACGTGCTTTATTTTTATTCTTCCGAGCCTTAGAAATATGAGTAGAGTGGAAGAGTCCACAATGTAGTTTAACTTACCTAGATAAACTTGTTATTTGCTTCGCTTAATCGCCTACCTTATCATACCCTTAAAGCTTGTACTTCCTACTCTCAGAAGAATATGGGCTTTGTGTCTAGGCTGCGATCGCTAGCCACTTAGATTATCGCTCGATCGCCACCCAAGCCCGCAACACTTCAGCAACAGTCCAAGCTTGCGCGATACAGCCCCGTGGAGTCAGCGGTGCATCCCCGTCGAAGATTTCGCTACAGGTGCCCAAACCATGTGCTAGCAGGTGATGACCGATCGGTTCCAGAAATTGTCGAGCCTGGGTTCGATCGCCATACACCTGCAAATGCGCCAACACAAACGCACCCAACAACCAGCCCCAAGTCGTGCCCTGATGATATGCTCCGTCGCGCTGTAATTGGTTGCCGCCGTAGTGTCCCTGATATTGGGGATGATTCGGAGCTAGGGAGCGCAAGCCGTATGAAGTTAATAATGATCGAGCGCAAGTATCCACAACCCCACGTTGCTGAGTCGGGGTGAGTAACGGCGCATAACCCTTCGCACCGATGCCTGGTAATGACACGGCAAAGATTTGATTCGGACGCAGGGACGCATCATCGCCATTGGGACTATCGAGGACATCGTAGCAATAGCCAGTATCGGCGTTCCAGAAGCGGGAAAATTTTACTAAAGTTCGATCGGCGATCGCGTCATATTCTTTATAGGGTTCTCCAAGCTGACGGGCAAACTTGGCGATCGATCGCAAGGCACAGTACCAGAGGGCGTTAACTTCGATCGGTTTACCAATGCGCGGTGTCACTACCCAATCGCCGACTTTGGCATCCATCCAAGTCAACTGTACGCCTGTTTCTCCGGCATATAGCAACCCGTCACTAGCATCGAGGTGAATATTGTAACGAGTGCCGCGACAGTGCCAATCGATAATATCTGCTAGCACGGGGAAAAGCTGTTCCAACAAATCATCATCGGCGGTGGCATCGTAGTAACTGCGAATTGCCTCAAAATACCAAAGCGTGGCATCGACAGTATTGTATTCTGGCACGTCACCCGCATCGGGAAAGCGATTTGGCAGCATTCCCCGATCGACATACTTAGCAAAGGTGAGTAAAATAGAGCGCGCAATTTCTGATCGACCCGTTGCGATCGTCAATCCTGGTAGACTAATCATCGTATCGCGCCCCCAGTCTCCAAACCAGTGGTAGCCAGCAATGATAGTTTTACCATTAGGTATATTTGGAACCGTTCGCGGAGCGTCTCCCGTGGAGAATCGATCTACGATAAATTGGTCGGCGGCTAATACCAATCGATCGATCCAAGCCGGACAATCTTGGCTATGGCTAATAGTTTCAGATCGTTGGCGGAGCTTCTCCCAGGGAGACCAGAGATTAATGAGTTTTTGCTCTTGGTTATGGCGCAGTTTTAGCGCTTCTGCTCCATTTAAATTAGGCTGTGGTTCGGTGCCAGCAACAAAAATGATCGATTCACCTGGATTGAGGGCAACTTCAAAGGTGGCGGCGTGGAGATGGTCTTCGCAATCGCTCAACCCTCGATACCGTTCGACGGCTAGATTGAATCCGTAGTACCAATTATGGGCTGGTGTGGCAGTGGCAGTATCACTCAATAGATATAACGGTGTCGCATTGTCATGAGCAGCGATCTTAATGCCGTTTTTGATCGGCTCGACGTTCATTTGCCAGTCGTTACCCTGAGTACTGCCATGATAGTCGCGGTAATTGACCAAAGCCTTGAGTGTGAGAGTTAGGGGTTGAGTAGCGCGGCTCAATGTATATCGAACGTAAGTTGTGTTGGCTCCGTGCTGCATCCAGATCCGCTTCTCCAATAGCGCATCCGCACAAGCGAATTTCCAGGTGGGGATAGTGCCCTCTAGTGCAAAGCTTTCGATCTGGCGATATCCGTGCGGCTCTACATTATCATCTGCCCAGCGGTTGGTGTGGAGGGCATAGGTAAGATTGTCATATTCGACAGTCTCATCTAGTTTGGCCAGTAATAAAGTTCGACCTAAAGGCGGCTGTAATGCAGCGACGAGTAAGCCATGATAGCGACGGGTGAGCAGTCCAGCAACAGTACCGGAAGCATAACCACCAATTCCATTAGTAACTAGCCACTCTCGCTGCTCAGCACTACTCAAGTCGCCACAAATTTCTTGCCCAAATTCGATACTCATTTTGCAATTCACTCAGATATTTCAGATTGGGAATAGTTACATACTATAGGCAATCGATTAATTGTGCATAATCGATAATTGCTGCTCGACAGCATTGAGGTAGCTGCGATCTGTTTGAATATCTGGAGTTAGTTGATTGGCATCGATCGCTGCTTTAATTAGATCTTTAGCAGTAATTTCTTTGCTAGAAGTAGCCGACTGGAATGAACCAAACCCAGGAATACCTTGCATCCGATATTCACCTTGATAAGCAAGAGAAACTAATTCAAATGGGGTGAGCTGTGTATTAGCAGTATTATTATTGATCGCTGCTGTCATCGAAGTATGTTCGGTTCTGGTTCCTGCTATTGCAGATGTAGTTGCAGCTAGAGATAGACAAAGGATTGATAAACTGACAAGTGCAATGCGTTTCATGAGTGGGAACCTCTTAGTTGTTTAACTTGATTACTACTATGAGGCTCTTATCTGAGATAGTCTTGATCGATCGCTGAGAAATTGATAAGAAAAGGCCGTGGATAAATTAAGGATCTTAATTCAGCAAAATTGCCTGGTTAACTACCGAAACACCTCGCATCATTGCTGTACGGCTTGGCTCACCTCCTCCAAAGCTGAGGTCTAAATCTATAAACGTCTCAGCCAGTCTCTGCCGCCAGTTATCCAATGGAACTGGACTCAGCACACGTTCAACCAACCGATCATCAATCTCAATCGTCAACCCAAGATGTTCTGATAGCGGCACAATTGATTGATAAGCTCTAGCAAATAGACTGGAAATAATGCATTCAATGGACACATCATTGAGCCAACCAGCTAATGAGATCGCTTGTTGTTGTCCTAGTTCAGTCAACGGTGCCTCAGGTTCTTGTCCTGTTGCCTGACAATGCCTTACAAGATACAATATCTAATTAGACTGTCGGTATCTTGTCATATGCTTCTGGCTCCACATCAGAAACCTTTGCCAGGATTGCTTCATACTTTACCCGATCACTTCTTTCAGCCCGATCCTTGAGATAACTTTCCGTCATCAATGCAGATATCTTCTCCGCTATCGCAGTAGATATAAACTGATCTATGGAAATACCATCATGATTAGCGAGATCAGCTAGACTTTTGTGTAATGAGTCAGGAATTTGAACTTGAACAATACTCATGGCAGCTCACTTGGCTGGGATGGAGCTTGTTTAATCAGTCTCATCAATAACCGCAATGCTTCATTAACGGCTCCAGAGTCTGGGAAAATTATTGCAACATCAGAATCCAGTTGAACAGTTATTGTGGCGCGCCTGCGTCCCTGCCCACGATTGACAACCGTGAGTTGAGTAAAATCATATTCGGGGAGTAAATCATCATCCATTTCAAAGGTCTGACTCATAAGCTTTACGTTCTCTGCGAGTAACTGGACGGGCGCTGATTAGGCGGGTGGTTTCTGCTCGGTCAGTGTAAAAGACAACTATTAATCGTCCTTTGGCTGATTCTCCCATGATAATGAGACGCTGCTCTTGAATGGAGTGTTCTGGATCGGCAAAAGTTAAAAATAACGGGCAGTTACCTCCGATAGGCTATGCCAATGAACCCCACACAGTAGTTTTACAATCGCCTCACTAAGCATGTAATATTTAGGCTGTATTAATTGATCCGATCGATTAAAACATCGCCAACTCTTAAAGCATTAGCAATAATCGTTAAAGTGGGATTCACTGCCGCGCTAGAGCGGAAAAAACTACCATCGACAACGTAGAGATTATCGATGTCGTGAGTGCGACAATTCAAATCTAACACCGAAGTTTTGGGATCGTCGCCGAAGCAACAGGTGCCGCATTGATGGGCGACACCTTGGAGCGGGAGCTTTTTCTTGAAGTAGAACGAGCAAGGAAGAATTTGTTCGCCACACTCGATCGATGTTAATACGTCAGACCAACGATGCAACAATCGATCGTAGGCGGCGGTATTATTGGGCGTGTAGCTCAGTTGAATCGATCCATCCTTGGTTAGCGTGACTCGATTATTGGGATCGGGGAGATCTTCGGCTGTTAGCCACCAATCGACAGAATGGTTGGCCATAGTCGTAAATGCTGCTTTATTCTGGAACGAAAGCCCCGCAATATTGGGCGATTCTGCGGCAATCATCTCGCCATTTACCTTACCTAAAAGCTGGACGTGTCCCATCGGATAGTTAAAATCTGGCTCACCCCAATAGAAATCATTAATTGCCATCGTTTTCTGAAATACCGTTGGGTTTTCTTTCAAACTAATGCCGATGATCGCTCCATTTTGATGCTTCATCAGATTTCGCCCCACCAAATCCGAACTATTAGCCAATCCATGCGGGTGTTTTTCATTGGCAGAACGCAGCAGCAAGGCGGCGGAATTAATCGCCCCACAGGCAACCACGACAATATCTCCCGAAAATTGGCACATTTCACCATCAATTTCAGCGACTACTGCCGTTACCTCGCGTCCAGAGGCATTAGTCAGCAGCCGTTCTACCTTGGCTTTGGTAATCAGAGTAACATTCTCGAACTGCTCGGCTGGACGCACGCAAGTCACATCAGCATCGCCTTTGGCATCTACCAGACAGGGAAATCCATCGCAGGTATTGCAGCGAATACACTCACTCAACCGCCGATTGACCTCGTTAAGCTTAATCGCCAGCGGCAGGTAGAACGGGTGTAAGCCCTTATCTTGTAAAGCATCATTAATTTCCTGAATGCGTGGTGCATGTTGGATCGGGGCATAGGGATAGGCACCGCTGGCGGGTGGTTCGGTGGGATCGACCCCATGTTGACCGTGAACTCCGTAAAGTTTTTCGGCTTGAGTGTAATAGGGTTCAAAATCTTGGTACTTGAGCTGCCAGGATGGTGAGATGCCGCCCTTGTGGACGACTTGATCGAAATCTCGATCGCGCCAGCGGAACAGGGCACCACCATAGACTTTGGTATTGCCGCCGACATAGTAACCCACGCCGGGATGCAGTTCGTGTCCTTTGTGGTCGTACCAAACTTCTTTGGTATGGTAGCGGTCTTTTTGGACGACTTGCACGGTGTCCCAGTTGGCTTTCTCTCTGGGTAAGAAGGAGCCGCGTTCTAGAATCAGGATTTTTTTACCCGTGGGTGCGAGGTGGTATGCCAATGTGCCGCCGCCTGCGCCTGTGCCGATGATAATTATGTCGTAATGTGTAGTTGTCATAAGGTTATTCGTGGGTGTGGGATGTTTTGGAAAAATGTAGGGTGTGTTAGTGATGCACCAAGATGGGGAATTATTAAGGTGCGTTGCTAACCCTACAATTGAAATTCATCATCACTAGCGATGAGTTCGTATTCAGCCGATTGCGCTTTGCGACGACTCATTTTCTGGGCATAAGCGTCGTAGGCAATGCACATCCAGATCAGAGTAATAAAAAGGATGTTTTTGTTAAAGCTTTCAGCGGCATTGGGGAACAGGCTACCCGCAGGGATAATTCCAAACGCTAGCACGATGCTGAAGGTCATCAACATCAGTAATAACCCCGTCCATTTAACCCGAAAATTTAGGGCAAATAAGGCTCCAATCACAATTTCAGCGAGTGGTAATAACCAGGCATAGGGAACGGCAATAATTCCTGGCAATGGCCCAATTCCTTCCCAGCCGCTAGGAAATGACCCCCATAGCTGAAGTTTTTGGGTGAGGACGGTTTGATAAAAGCCATTTTTAACGCTGAAGTTGAGGTAATTAGAAATACCAGAAAGAAAGAAAAAGATGCCGAGTGTAACGCGATTGATGGTAACGGCGGTGTTGAGATTAAATAGGGATTTCATAGCGATCTTGTCATTCAGAATAAATAGTATTTAATTCTGTTCTTAGTATCGATCGAGCATCCTGACTCTGAATGATTTTGAGCTAAACATTTCCTGAGAAATTCATGCGAATATCTGATCAATTCTTCATCGGTTTCTCAGGAAAAACTCAGATTGCTTGTTAGATAAGCTTCGGTCTTCTAGCACATTATAAGACACCCACAGGATTCGGCAGCAATAATCCGTATTGCGTGCGTTTGCAAATCGTGGAAGCCATTTAGACTAAGTTAAGATGTGTTCATAACCGTCCTTCCCATTCTCAAAGCAGGTCACGACGATGCAGTATCAGGTCTTTGTCCAAAACCCCACAGATCGCACCTTCATGGCTTCCGTCATCGGCTTGCCCAATCTCACCGCCAACGGCATCACTGAAAAAGAGGCGATCGATCGACTCAAAAGCATCCTCGATGCTCAGTTTAAACATGGAAAACTGGTCACAATCGACATCGATATACCCAGCGATCGATCGTCAGAACCAAGCGACCCCTGGATTGCCAACATGGGAATTTTTCAAGACGATCCGACATTTGATGACTTTCTGGCGGAAGTGAATACATATCGCAATGAGATCGATACAGCCGAGAGCCATTCATGACTTTATACGTTCTCGATACCGATCTCTTGAGTCTTTATCAACGCAATCACCCACAGGTGTGCGCCCGCATTCGTCTTGCCAGACAAAATGGACTAACAATCAAAACGACGGTAGTAACCGTAGAAGAGCAGTATGGTGGGCGATTAGCTCAGATTCGTAAAGCCCAAACCCCTGAAACTTTAGTTGCAGCCTACGATCGACTCATAGCCACATTTGCTCTATTCTCCCAATTGGAAATTCTGCCATACGACTTTACTGCTGCCGACTTTTTGAAGCTGTTTTTAATGCGATCGTCGATGTCAAAAAAGTTATTCCCGATGCTAGTTTAATTGAAGCAACACCAGATCTGGTCGGTTTAACACTTCAATCAATGGTATTCACATCGATAAAGCGGAGGTCTTGGAATACTCGTGATCGCTACTATTTTTCCACTAAGCGCATTGGATGACCATCAGGATCTCGCACTAAAACCCCCTGTTTAAATCCGAATATTTGTCCAGGAATAGTTACAACGGCAGGAGAAATAAATGTAACTCGATTCTCTCTTGGAAAGGCTCCACTAACGAGCCGTAGCCGTTTGACAATTGCGTCAATATCTTTGACTACCAATGTTGTTTGCCAGTGGGTTAGATCGTTAGATTTCGCATCTGTAGGTAGAGATCGCCCATCTTTTGGTTCTAGATATTCCAAGAATTCAATGCCGGGGCCAGAGGTTGATCGCAAGCCACTGATGTGCAGTCTTGCGTCTTGTACGTTGTTGAGATGTGCCTGTTCGATGCCGTAATTTGTGCTTTCTCCTGCCAATCTCAGACCGAGTAAATCACGATAAAATTTCAAACTGGTGGCTGTATTAGACACGACGATCGCCGTATGATCAATACCCAGAAATGTTCGATCGCGGAGCATCTTTGTTCGTGGAGTGTTAGCATCAGCTAATTTTTGCCATTTTGGATCGCCTTTACCAGCGGGGAAATAGATAATCTCTAAATTGTGTCCGTCTGGATCTTTAAAATAGAAGGCTCGAATACCTGCGGCAGCTTTATTGGTGTTAGGAATGCGTTGAGGTGCAGTGGATGCGTGCTGAACGTTATATTTGCGTAAATGCTGGTATGCTTTATCCATATCGCTAACGGCAATTGCGATATGTTGAAACCAGCGATCGTTGCTGCGAGAATCAATGGGAATCGGTCTTCCCTTGGGGGTGAGATATTCGGTGAGTTCGATCGACTCATTGCCGAGTTTCAGTTTGACTACCCGCAAACGCACCCCAAACAATCCTTGTAGCTGTTCATACTCGGTGCCCAGAACTTCTACGTCTGAGACTTTCTGGAAGGATAGAACTTCTGTATAAAATTTAATCGCTTTATCCATATCTGCAACCGTCATCCCAACTGAGTCCACGGCAGTTACCTGAGCAACCGAAGCTTGTGCCATTATCAATGGCGAATACTCTGGTGATTTTAGTGGCAACCAATCTGATGGTGAAGTTACGCCTAATCCAAGTCCAAAAATGAACAGAGGCAACAATTTTTTTGTGCTGATAATTGTCAAAGTTTTGCTCATAATAAACAAAATTAAAATCAAGTGTTTATATTGAAATTGTTTGCTAATTATTGGCGATACAAGCCCAGTTAGGCTATTTATACCGCCAATTACTAAATTACTGTTCTTGGTAATTCCACAACAGTCCACCATCGACAACCATCGTAGAACCAGTGATATAACGAGCATCATCTGAAGCTAAGAAAGCAACCATCGCAGCGACATCTTGCGGTTGCCCCAATCGACCGAGAGGAATATTTTTAAGTAAAGGTTCCAACTTAGCTGGATCGTTTAATAACTGATGATTGATCGGTGTTTCGATCGCCCCTGGAGCCACATTATTAATAGTGATGCCCAAACCACCGAGTTCTACTGCCAGATTTCGCATCATCATTTTCAAGGCACCTTTACTAGCACAGTAAGCAGTAAAGTGGGGGAATGGTAATTCTTCATGCACTGAACTAATATTGATGATGCTGGCACGAGTTTTGCCCTGCTCAATTTGATGTTTGATAAAAGACTGAGTAGCAAAGAAAACTCCCTTGAAATTGATGTTCATAACGGCATCAAAATCTTGCTCCGTCACATCCCAAAAATTAGCATGTTTTTCGATTCCAGCATTATTAACCAGAATATCGATCGTGCCAAAATGTTCGATGCTTTCGGCAATTAATCGTTGCACATCATCAACCATGCCTAAATCTGCACCGATCGCATAACCCTGATTGTAATCGCAGAATCCCTCAGCCATCATACATTCACCATCGATCGCTTTAATTGCTTTCAATGTTTGTTCGGCACCTTCGGGATTAGAACGATAATTAACGACAACCTTAGCTCCTTCCTGTGCTAGTCGAATTGCAATACCTTGACCGATGCCACCACTGCTACCAGTAACTAACGCAACTTTTTTATTCAGTTTCATAATATTTATTGTGAGTTTAATGATTGAATTTTTAACATTTTTGACAACAAGTTGGGCTGATGCACTCAGTCGTATTGTTCGGACAAAGCTTACTGCAAATTTGGATTTGAGTCTTCCTTTGACCACTGCGTAAATAGACTGCTGCTGCTGCTTGCATCCCCAGGGGTGGTGCAATGCAATAGATCCAAAAGCCATGCCATACATGGGCAGGTAAAGCCGAAGCCAAACTGCGAGCAGGATTCATACTCATTCCTGAAAATGGCGCGGCAAATGTGATGTAAATAGCGATTAAAATGCCACAAAATAGTCCGGTTAACTGTGATAAATGAGGACGATTTGAAACCTGTAAAACTAAAGTCATCAATCCAAAAGAGATGATAAATTCAGCCGTAAAAGCTCCCAATTCTCCTGCGATTCCAGGAACTGTCACAATATAGTTAATGGCAGGATCGGCGATCGACCTCCCAATTAATAATCCTGCCAACCAAATCCCCCAAATCCCACCTAGACATTGAGCTAAGATATAAAATCCCGCATCAACAGTCCGAATTTTCTGGAGCCACCAAAAGGTCAATGTTACCGCTGGATTGAGATGTGCGCCTGATCGCTTACCCCAAGGGGAATAAATAATCAAAATTGCAGTTAATCCCATTGCAATACCAATTAACAAGCGACGAAATAATGGATGAGCAATTGCTTGATGAAGTGGCGAAGTTGGAAGTTCAACCACAGTTGTTGCTACAGTTGCAACAACCATAAAGAGTCCCAAGCATATCGCCTCGATCGCATATACAATGACGTTTTTAACCATTAGGAACAATTCCTCAAACAGATAAATTTAGAGATCAAGCACCACTCTTGCCGTCTTAGGTTGAGAGATACAGATCAACACCGAACCAGGATCGACACTAGCTGATGGCGATTCTTGATATTCCACCTCCCCCTCAGAAATCTTGCACATACAGGTGCCGCAAACCCCTGCACGGCAGCTATATTCGGGACGAATACCATTTGCTTCGGCAAAGTCTAGTAGCGTGCCATCATCGGGATTCCAATTGTGAATTTTACCCGATTTACTAAAGACAATTTCCTGAACATTACTAGATGATGTAGTGATATCTCGAAACGATTGTGTCGCTTTGGGCATTGTTTTAGTGAAGGATTCAAACAGCACATTTCGATCTGGTACTCCCCAGGTTCTCAACCCATTTCTGAGCGCGTCCATAAATGATGGCGAACCACATAAGAAATAATCAGCTTCAGTGGAACCACATAATTTCTGCATTTCTGGTGCAACGATATTTTGAATTAATGCCGAATCGACGTATCCTTGCTGATGATATTTTCCGGTATCTGTAGCTGTCGGTCGGCTGTAGCAGTAGATAACGTGTAAATTAGAATGACTTGCACTGATCGCATTTACCTCTTCACGAAAAGCATGAGCATTGCCATCTCTAGCACCATGTAAGAACCAAATCTGTCGTAATGGATTGAGCCGAACCACCGCTTTTGCCATTGCAATCATCGGTGTAATTCCTACACCATTACTGATTAATACCGCAGGTTTAGAACTGTAAACATCGAGTATGAACTTGCCAGCCGGAGGTTTTACCCAAATCATCGAATCTTCCTGAATGCTGTCGTGCATAAAGTTGGATGCAATACCGGGCAAAACATTTAGATCGGCTGGAGCGGGTTCTCGCTTAATTGATAGCCGATAATTCATCAGCGATAGATCGTAATCAGACAGTGAATAAGTCCGAATTACTGGTTTCAATTGTCCAGGAATATCAAGCTTGAGCGTCAAAAATTGTCCGGGGCTAAAATCAGGAATTGTCCCATTATCTTCAGGGTGTAAATAGAAAGAGGTAATGCCATCACTTTCTTTGACTTTTCGCATGACAATAAATTTTCGCCAATCAGTCCAGCCATTATTTGAAGATTCGATCTCAATTGCATTATTCGTTCGCGTATCGTCAGGTAATCGATCTCGCTTGTCTTGGCGTTTCCCTGTACCTAAACCGATCGCGGCACCAATTGCAGTACTTGCTAGGGAAGCGTAGACAGCTAATCTACTGTTGGATTCCACATTAGAATCTTTTGGAGACTTCGCTAACTGAACTGCAAGCGCAGCCGGAATCGTGACTAAACTGCCTAGAAAGATGCCAGCAACAGCCGTTCTGAGAAAGGGATTGGATATTTCTTTAATATTTTTTATCATGATTGTATTCCTCGTTTGCCTAGCCTCTCGACCAAAGTCGAGTTAGGCAACTTCCGTCGCTGGCTAGCCGAACCGTATTGCGAGCTATTTAACTTCACTTGGCTTAAACCTGGCAATCCGACCTTTTTTTGCTGCAACAACTACATCATAGACCGTGCATAAAGAAAGCGTAGTTTTATCTTTCTTGCTGTACAAGTTAACTACCATACCCGCCCCACCTGCTTGAACCCCAATTGGAGTGAGGTCTTTTTCATAGAGTCTACGAAGTAAATCTCCACTGCCAGGCTTACCTTTAACAGCCAGAATTTGGTCGATCTTGTCTTGGCTTTCACTTTGATTCTCGCTCATGCTTTGAGCGGATGCTTGGAAAGAATTAGGGTTAAATGTTGGTAAGGAAGCTAGCGAAATTGTCATGCCACCGCTGATGATCGTTGTAGCAAGAAGAGAAATGAGTTTCATGTGATCAATCCTAATTTTGAATGGTAATAAGTGTAAGAGCGACTACTTATAGAATCGCAGTTAGGATTGAATCACACCTGAACGGAGACTAATAGTTTCCTGAATTTTTGGATCTAGATCTTTCAGTCGGTTCTCAGCTAATTCTCAGTAATATTTGCTAGGAATGAACAGATTCGATCCGATCAATATTTTTACCGACTTAACTTAATTTCAGCTAAACACTCCAACCCACTCATAATTTAACTATCTATTTACTATCAAATCATATTCCTTTAAACCCCATTTTTCCTTCGATTTCCTGTTCTGTTTCCATAGAACTAATCCCAATACTTTTGAGGCGATTGGTTCTAGCTTTAATTCCCAATTGACCTAAAAATAGACCTACCAAAATTACAACACCTCCGATATATTGAGCCTGGGTAGGTACTTCTCCCAAAATTAAATAAGCGGCTAAAATGCCAACAATCGGTGCAAACGAACCAATCAGCGATGCAGTGGCGATCGAGGAAATCCGAAAACCCTTATTCCATAAAGATTGTCCGATTACGACAATCACCGTGCTGTAAACTAGCATCCACTGCCAGAGAAACGGTGACAGCACATCCATAAAATGCTGGTAGCCATACATCGATAATGCCAAACACAAATAGACGATCGTGCCTATTCCAGTTCGCACGGTATTATTAATGCCTAATGGCACATTGGTGAGATACTTTTTGACGACGATTGTGGCAATAGATAAACAGATCGCCCCTAACACCGTCATTAATTCCCCCCTCCCCACCTGAAATCCGGCGACTGGCATCATCTTCGGTACTGTAGGCTGAAGCACGATTGTCAAAACAACACCAGTAAAAGCGACGATCGACCCCAGCACTTCCCAGCGATTGAGTCGATCGTGTAATAGCCAAATCGACAATGCTAGTGTCAATGGCGGTTCCAAGCGACCTAGTAGCAATACATTTGTAACTGGAGTCAATGATAATGCTTGAAAAATCAAGCCTGGAGCCAAGGCACCCGCCAAGATCGCGACAACGACTAAACCGATCCATTCCCGCCCTGATATTTGCTTCAAAGTGCTACGGTTCAACTGTTTGCCGTGGATTGCAATTAGCACAAATAGAGCACAAAGATTGCCCACAAACAAGACATTACAGTAAGAAATTGGATTGTGCCCATCTACTAAATTCTGGGCACCAATTTCGGTAATCTTGCGCGTAACAGCACTAGAAGATCCGAAGATTGGGATTGCCAACCACAGATAAATGTGTCCAGGGATGCGCAAGATTAATTTCGTCAGTCGTTGGGGGAAAGAAGACATCGTGAGTAGGGGGAATAATGGTAAGCGGTAGCTTTGTCCCGTTCGCGTAGCGCCTCGTTCCGAGACAAGGCTGCTGCCACCGACTGCAAACATATCCAGATTCTAAACTCACAGCCTGAGTTTCCCCTGAGAAAATGATTAATAACTTGGTAGCAAAACCTGTGTTAATCTCTCAGCCAATATCGAGTGCTAATCATTCACAACCGAGAGACATCAACCATCCCAGAAAAGTTGACGAGATTAATTGCTGCCAAAATCTGGTGTTTCTTAGCAAAAATTAATGCTGCTATTAAGTTCGCCTTATGACGAGCGCAGGTCTTTAGATTATAATAGAGATGTATAGTGATCGAATCGTTTGCAGGAACGGCTCTACTAGATTTGCCAATGAAACCCATTAAAATCAAGGAAGCGCTCCGCCAAATCAAACAGCGGCATCTCGATCCAGCTTCACTCCAATTTCGCCTGACTTTAGAAATTTCTCTGCTCTCAATTCTCGGATTAAGTAGCGTTGCCGCGTGGACGAGTTGGAAAATGCAACAGCTTTTGATTACCACTCACACCCAGAATGTCGAATATATTGCCACTCGGTTTCCCCGCGATGTTGAACTCTATAGTAATATGCTCCCAGTTGCTGAGGGGCTGCAAAAAACGATCGATAATGTCTCGGTGCCTGGATTGGCAATTTGGTTTAAAAGCACGGATGGCATGATGACTCTTGCCAAATCCAGCGAAGTGACAGCCGAATTGATGTCGAGCGGTGAGATGCCCCTCAAACCCCAAGTATACCAAGTTGGCGATCGCTACATGATTTTGTATCGTGGGGAGGTAAAGGCGAAAAACAAGCCCCTGGGCAAGGTTTACATGGCGCAAGATGTCACCGCCGAGCAGCATCAATTGATTGCGGCGATCCAAGGTTTAACTGCCGTCTGTATTTTAGCAACTCTTGTCACGATCATGGCGATCGCCATGCGGATTCGGCGATCGCTCCAACCGTTGCAGGAAATGAGTCGGATGGCGGGAGCAATTTCCGCAGCAGATCTAAATCATGCCCAATTGCAACTCAAAAATGCGCCGACTGAAGTTAAGGAATTAGCTCAAACTTTTAACATGATGCTATCGCGGCTAGGAGATGCTTGGGAACAACAGCGGCAATTTATTAGCAATATTTCTCATGAGTTACGCACGCCATTAACGGTGGTATCGGGATATTTACAGAGCTTACTTCGCCGGAGTAATAATCTCAACGACTATCAACGAGAAGCTTTAGAAACGGCAGGTGCAGAAGCCGATCGCACCATTCAATTGCTTCAGGATTTACTCGACTTGGCACGAGCAGATAGTGGCTATACTCGCTATCATTTAGCACCAATCTTGTTGAATGAACTGGTATTAGAAGTAGCCGATCTAAATGAAAGTTTGGGCGATCGATCTATTCGAGTCAATGCCAAAGAAAATGTTGAAGCAGTTGTTGATCGCGATCGGTTAAAACAGGCACTAATTAATCTCTTGGATAATGCAATTAAATATTCTGAAGCAGCACAACCGATCGAATTGACGATTGAACGTATTGATAAGCAAGCAGTAATTCGGGTACGCGATCGCGGCATTGGTATTCCCCTTCAGGATCAGGGGCGGATTTTTGAACGTTTTTATCGAGTTAATGAAGACCGCGCCCGCACGACTGGCGGATATGGCTTGGGGCTGACGATTGCCAAAACATTGGTAGAAGGAATGGGGGGTAAAATTACGGTGCGATCGACAGTCGGCGAAGGGAGCGAATTTTCGATCATCTTCCCGAAATAAAAGAGAATATTAATGATCAAAAGATCGATTGTTTTGGAGCATAAATCGTGGTAGATCGAATGTTAATAGAATTGATGATAATTGCGATCAATAGGCTTCAGGCAGAAATCTTAGAGCGTGAAAAGTCCGAGCAAATCCTCAGATCGATTGTCGAAGGGACGGTTTCAGCTACAGGTGTAGACTTCTTTCGATCGCTAGTCTGCTCCTTAGCACAAGCTCTGGACGTGCGCTACGCCTTTATTAGTGAATGTATGAATACGCCTCCTTCCCGCGTGCGGAGCTTCGCTTTTTGGCAAGGAAATGAATTTGGTAAAGAACTTGAGTACGATCTAGCTGGTACACCCTGCGAACGAATTATCGGCAGCAATCGCTATCAGTGTTTTCCGACTCAACTCCAAGCCCTATTTCCCGAAGATCTAGATATCGTGGACATGGCAGCACAGAGCTATGCGGGGATTCCGCTGTTTACTTCAACAGGAGAGCTGCTGGGGCATCTGGCGGTATTAGACGATAAGCCGATGGAGTCAACCGAACGCAATCAGGCAATTCTGGAAATCTTTGCAGCACGAGCGGCGGCGGAAATGGAACGATTGCAAATTGAAAAAGCTTTAGCCAGACTAGCCGAAATTGGCGAACTAGCAGCTACAATCGTCCATGAGGTACGCAACCCTCTGACCACGATTATGATGACTCTAAGTGCCTTTAAAAAGCTGCAATTTACCGATCGCTTTCAAGAATACTTGAACCTGTCTTTAGATGAAGCTGATCGCTTGGAACGCTTGCTAAGTCAAATTTTGCTCTATTCTCGACCCCAAACACTCGATCGATCTCAGATCGAGCTAAATAGCTTCATCACCGAAACATTAAATATCTTGCAAACTATCCCTGTAGCTGTGGGAAAACATCTGAACTTTAGTGCGGACGCAATACCCGTAAATATTTTAGCCGATCGAGATAAATTGAAGCAGGTATTGATTAATTTAGTCACCAATGCCTGTGAAGCAGTAAGTACAGGTGAGGCGATCTCAATTAGCATTCACAAGAGTGAAGAGCGGCGAATTTGCATTTCAATTCATAATGGTGGTAAGCCGATTCCTGCTGACATTTTGCCACAACTAACCAAGCCTTTTTTTACAACTAAAACCAGTGGCACGGGATTGGGCTTAGCGATCGTCAAACGGATAGTAGAAGCTCACGATGGCGAGTTTGGGATTGAGTCGGCAGAGGGGATTGGATCGATCGTTAAAGTTCAACTGCCACTGATGTTATTCTAGATTTGATCGATTTTATTTCCAGACAATATCCCAAACTACTCTCGCAACGAATACCCAACACCCCGTGCCGTATGAATCAATCTTTTCTCACTATCCTGCTCCAACTTCAGCCGCAGATAGCGAACGTAGACCTCAATAATATTTGAATCTCCCAGAAAATCATAACCCCAAATATTTTCGAGAATTTGCTCTCTAGTAAATACCT
>JAYSRP010000215.1:0-2725 GCA_043721015.1 Synechococcales cyanobacterium
TCTGAACTAAGGAAAATAATACATCGCCATCTTGATTTTTCAAGCCGTGGCAAGTTTTCTAGTGTTTTTCTGTTTACCAGGAGTTATTGAGATGTTACGGTGATTTTCAGGGAGCACTAGCTGATTACAACCAAGCAATTCTTCTTGGGCCAGAAAGTTTTTCATCTGGTTCCTACTATGATCGTGGACAACTAAAACATTATGAATTAAATGATTTCCAAGGAGCGCTGCTTGATTATGATCGAGCAATTGCTATCGATCCAAAATACTATGAATCCTATAAAGTTTATGGTGATCGTGGATGGCTAAAATATCGAAAATTGAATGACCATCAAGGAGCATTGGCTGATCTGAACCGAGCAATTACTATCAACTCCGAATACTCAAGTGGCTATTACAGACGTGCTCTTGTGAAAAATAACAAGCTGAATGATAGAGCTGGAGCTATTCAGGATTTTCGTCAAGCAGCGCGATTATTCAGAAAGCAGAGAGAAAACCAGAGCTTACAAAAAGTAATTGAGCAACTCCGTCTTATGGGAATTAGTGAGTAGGAGTGCAGCTCGGTCAATCTCGATTCACAAGTCAAAGTGGGCAGAGTATCCAACCACGACAGCTAGAATGTGTAAGCCTGGAGTAAAATGAGTATCTCAGTGTATTAGCGCCATGAACCTTTTGGTAGGCAAGAATCCTTTTCTTATAAAGATTAACATGCTCTGCTTTTGCTGTGCAGACAATATGAGACAGATCATCGCAAGAGGTCATCCCCAAATCCTGATAGATTAGGAGAGCAGCAACGGACTAACTCCCGTGAGTCAATACAGACACGATCGCTTTGCTAAACTCTACGTCAAAGCACTCTACAAAACCAAAGGCAACGTCCGCGAGAACATTCCCGTCCGCCGTGACGAAGACCAAGCGATCGACCTGCTTTTTGTTGCCGATGCCCAGAGCCTCGCATGGCAAACCGAAGACCTCGGCTGGTTCGATAAACTCATGGCCGTGCATCCCACGATCATCGTCGAGCACTACAGCGGCTACCTTAGCCTTGATCATCTTGATCGGTGCCAAACCCGCCGAAACCTATACTGGCAGGAGCGATCGAACGAGCTACAGCAGACCCTAAAAAGTGGCCCTGCCTACAGAGAAGCCCTCAAACGCGAAAAACCCTTTACATGGATTCTCACAGTCAATTGTAGCCAGAATACACTACGCCAATGGGCTGCCCAACCTGATCCCGAACTCGGCGAAGGTGTCTATCGCCTACCTCCAGCCGCCATGATGGGCATTGTAGTTCTGGAAGAACTGCCCGCTGGCTCCGAGACCCTATGGCTGAAAATGCTCAGCTCCGGCCAAAGCTGCCAGCGGGCGTTCAGTGCGATCGAGCAACTCTCTGGTAGTCGTCGGGAAAGAAACGATATACTGAGAGTATGTGCCCAGTACGCTACTTACCTACAAAGTCGCGATCCCCAAGAACTCACTACGGAGGAAAAAGCTATCATGAGAACCTTAGAACAAATAGATACCCTGTTTGACGTGGAAATCCCTGCGGCAGAGCGTCGTGGCGAAGAGCGTGGACTGAAGTTGGGTTCGCAGCAGGGAAAACTCCAAACCATTGGATTACAAATTCAAGCGAAATTTGGCGACCAGCCAGAAATAGAAGCTATTCTGACTCGGATGGCTGGGCTAGACGAGACACAGTTGAACGCGATCGCCACGGAAATCTTCCAGTGGCAAACCTTGGCTAATGTGTTTGCTTGGCTAGAGCGGCTGGAGCCTTAAAACGTATCTGCTGGGCGCAATACCCCCACCCTATAATCTTTTGGCCGTGTTGCACCATAAGCGTAAAGCTTGGTATTAGGTCGATCGACAGTAGTAGGCGGCAGTCTAACAAGTCGTTGGAGCTGATGTTAGAGATTTGTTGCTTCGACCTAGTTTATGGTCACTGCTCAACTTAATCGTTAGACTGCTGAAGTAATGGGCACGAAGATAATTGTCGGAAAAAATACAACAGGCAGATCCAGAGTCAATTTCGTCAAACAGGTTTGATCTGCTGCATGCTACCCTCAAGAAGTAATACGGCAAAGCCTTTCACAGTCTTCATCAGCTCAACCGTTCATGACCTTAAGGATGTTAGAGGAGCGCTATCATTCTTCCTTCGCGATCACGGTTTCCGAGTTCTCAGATCGGAGGATTCGCGATTTCCTGTTGAGAATGGACTTCATTCGTATGACGTATGCACGGAAATCATCCCTACGGCTGATCTGGTAATTAGTGTTATTGACAAACGCTACGGTGGCATTTGCGAGAATGAGGGAGTGAATCCAATATCAATTACTCGCAAAGAACTTCGCATTGCACACGAGCTGGGCAAGCCAGTCTGGACGTTTGTTCGCAGGATCAACCTCGATCAGCATCAATTCTTCAAAAGGGCTTGCAAGGAGAACGGTATCCTAGGTGGTGATCGCGTGGGTCGTGAACGACTTTGGAAGGATCTTCGGAACTCAGGCTTTACTTTACATGCTGACTCCTTCGATATCTATGACCTGATCGACGAAATAACATCTGCAACCAAGGACAACTGGATTTGGCAATTTAATGATACCGAGGAGATCCTGGAAATATTGGCCAATCAAGTTCCTATTCTTTTCCAACAACAGTATGCTGCCGCTGGCATTGTGGTACCGAGGTCTATTGGTCTACCAGATCCGAACTTCAACCCCGAACC
>JAYSRP010000216.1:0-5463 GCA_043721015.1 Synechococcales cyanobacterium
GGTTGTAATCAGCTAAAGCTCCTTTCACATCATTCAGCTTCTCATACTTCAGACGGCCACGATTGACGTAGGCTTCTGCATCGTCTGGCTTGAGCGCAATCGCCCGGTTATAGTCAGCTAAAGCTCCTTTTTCATCATTCAGCTTCTCAAACTTCAGATGGCCACGATTGACATAGGCTTCTGCAAAATCCGGTTTAAGTACGATCGATTGGTTGTAATCAGCTAAAGCTCCTTTTACATCATTCAGCTTCTCAGACTTCAGAACAGCACGAGCGAAATAACTTCTTTCGTTATCTGGTTCGATTTTGATCGATTGGTTATAGTCAGATAAAGCTCCTTTTGCATCAGTCAGTATCCATTGCTTCAAATTGCCTCGATTTCTGTAGGCTTCTGCAAAGTCAGGTTTAAGTGCGATCGATTGGTTGTAGTCAGCTAAAGCTCCTTTTTCATCACTTAGCTTCTCCGACTTTAGACGGCCACGATTGTTATAAGCTATTGCAAAATCTGGTTTAAGTGATATCGATTGATTATAGTCAGCTAATGCTCCATTCACATCATCCAGCTTATCTTTTTTCAGAGAGCCACGATTGTGATAGGCTTCTGCATTATCTGGTTTGAGTGCAATCGATTGGTTATAGTCAGCTAGTGCTCCTTTTATATCATTCAGCTTCTCCTGTTTCAAGGTACCGCGATTGTTATAGGCTGCTGTATTATCTGGTTCGATTTTGATCGATTGGTTAAAGTCAGCTAGTGCTCCTTTCAAGTCATTCAGTTTAGTACCCTTCAGACTACCTCGATTGTTATAGGCTTTTGCATAGTCTGGCTTGAGTGCAATCGATTGGTTGTAGTCAGCTAATGCTCCTTTTACATCATTCAACTTTTCAACCTTTAGACGACCACGATTGAGATAGGCTATTGCATTATCTGGCTTGATTGCGATTGATCGATTGTAATCAGCTAATGCTCCTCGATAATCACCCTTATCGTCCTTCTGATAAGCCGAGATAAAATAGTCCTCCGCAGTCAAAGTAGGACTTTGAGTAGTCCGAGCTACCGTTGTCCCCGTGCCCACACCCAACCCACTCGCAATATCTGCAAACCGGGCGATCGGAATCCCCGCATTCAACCCCGTCTTATCATCCGTATTCGGATCTCGATCGCCCTTCCCATGAATCGCCACCACCTTACCCACCTCATCCAAAATCGGCCCACCACTCATTCCTGGCAAAGTTCGATTGTCATACAACAACGCATAACCATCCTTAAATACCCGCTTACTATTGGCGACCACCTGACCGGGTAAAAATACAAACACCGGCTCAGTAATTACTCGTGTCGGAGCCGGAAACCCCGCCGCATAAATATTCATCCCCCCTGCCAACCGATTAGAATCGCCCAACTCCGCCAACCGATAACTAGCAGCACTACGAAACCTCACGATCGCCAAATCCACATCGCCCTGATATTTTTTGATTTCGATCGCTTTGTAGACTTGATCATCAACAGTCGTGATCGTCAATCGCCCTGTCGTTTCTTCCTTCACCACATGAGCCGCCGTCAACACCGTGTAAATATCCCCATCTCTTTGCAGCAATATCCCCGATCCATTCCCTTTGCCAAAGGCAACTCTGACCGTAATCGCCTGAGCAATTTGGTTGATTTCTGGCGCTGACTTAGCGATCACCACATTTTGCACCAAAGCCACTGCCGTCAACACACCAAAAGCAGTGGGCAACCATCTTCCTAAGTCAGTCATTGTCTTCAGTTCCTATTGGTATTTACTAGCCATTATACATCGTCTAAATATCAAGTCTGGCATCAAAAACCTGAAGACTATTCTAAAATGGGGTGGTTCATGACAAATGGCGATCGATCCATGGCCAAACAAAAATCTTCTATCACTCCTCAGCCGATCAATATTCAGGACTTGCTGAAAACTCGTAGCCGTGAAGACTTGGTGCAAATCATTGGAAAAATGTTAGAGAAATCACCAGATTTAATTTGGCTAGTAGATCTGCCAGAACCCCCGGTATCCCAAAAATTGACCGACCTGAGTGCTTATCAAAGACAAATCGACAGAGCCTTAGGACTGAGTAAGATGAAGGATATTGTCAAAGCTTTGGAGCCAATTGTTGAGATTGCAGCGAAGTTATTGCAGGAAGATAATTGGTCAGAAGCTGGCAAACTTTATCATTTGCTGTTGGCCGAGTCGATCGATCGCTACGACGGCGTGCTATCGGATATAGATTATAACGGTGAAGTAGCCTGTGTAATTCAAGATATGGCGAAGGGATTAGCAGATTGTTTGGTAAAATCTGAAACAGCAGATGCCCAAACCCGAGAGCTATGGCTAAGAACTCTCATAAATGGGGTGTTTAAAGATATTGATATGGGGGGCACTGATTTTGCCTACGGAGCCTGGGATGGAGTAGTAGAATCTGCTAATAAACAAGAATGGCTATGGATTGAGGTTTTACTGCGACAAAAATTAGCGAAAACAGGAAAGGATTCTTGGGCAAAAGAGCGATTGGTAGAAATGTTAATCGATCAGCAGAAGGCTATGGATCAAGGGCAATCGGCACAGGCGATTATTGCTAATTTGGGTAGTCCAAAACAGCAAGTGGATCTGTTGATGGAGCAGCAGCGTTGGGATGAGGCGATCGCCATTGCCCAGGCTGACTTTGTGAATTTGCCCGGTTTAGTGTCACGATTTGCCGATAGTTTGTTGGCAGTTAAACAACCAGTCAAGGCTTTGGCTTATATTTTGGAGGAACAGAAACGGGCACGAAGTAGTTGGCACTATGATGACTGGCTAGCCAAGTATTATGATGTGTATGGAGATGGAGAGATGGCACTTCAGTTGTCGATCGAAATGATGCGATCGAGGCCGAGTTTGCAGCAGTATCTCAAGGTGAAATCTTTGGCTGGAGAGCAACTGGGCTGGCCAAAGCTTCAGCAAGATATTTTGGCAAATCTGGAAGGTCGCAAACAGTTGGAATTACTTATTGATGTTTTGTTGGTGGAAGAAAAGTTTGAGCAAGCTTTGAAGCTTCTCTTAAAAGTAAGTACAAACCGTCAGACTGTAACGATAAAAGTGGCGCAGGCCATGGAAAAGACTCAGCCGATGCAGGCAATTGCTCTTTACCAACCTTTGGTGACTGAATTGATTCAGTGTAAACATCGCTCTGCCTATAAAGAAGCCGTAATACATCTCAAGAAAATTCAGGATTTGTATGATGACGACTCTGGGTGGCGTAGTTATATTCAGGAGTTGAGAAATACGTATCCTACGCTGAAGGCTTTGCAACAGGAGTTAGACTATGCCAATCTATGAAAACGGTCTAAACTCTTATAGTGAATGCTTTGGCTGACAGTGGAGCTGAAAAGTTAATAAACTCCAGGAATTAGTTTCTTGACGGTTAGACAATAATTAGCGTATTCAGATTGCCAAGTAGATCCATTCAGGTCAATGAGGCTAGGTTTTGCAGTTGGCAAGAGGGCAAAAATCAACAGTAAAATACCTTGAGCAATTATCCAGTATTCACCCCGTAAGCCTAGCCACCATTGGTTGGTGATGCCCCAACTAGTTAATAGTTTCATGATTTATCCCTGATAATATTGGTTGCGGTGATTTTATCGTTATTATTGATTTTCATGATACCCATACCCCATCAAAATCAACCGTAGCACATCGCATGTGCCACCTGTGCCCCCACGGTTGACCAAAAATCAAAAATCCCCCAGACCCCATCATAAAAATCAAAAATCACAGAGTATAAGTGAAATCCTGAATCAGCATCCCCGGCACCCAAGAGCCACCTAAGCTGCGGCCACCATAAGAATCCATTGTTGCAATAAATTCACTAAAATTTGTCACCGCCAACAAATCTTCGCCCCAAAAATCATATAGGCTAGCATCAAAACGCAGGTTCTCGATCGGAGCCACAATTTCGCCACCTTCCACCCAAAAACAAGCATAGCGAGTCATCCCCGTCACCCTTCCCGATTGCCGATCGCTCCAATTCAAATAATGCACATTACTCAAATATAACCCTGTCCCCAACTCTGCCAAAATCTGGGACTGTGATAGTTTGCCTGTAGCTACTACTGGCGATCGAGGAGACTCCTGATCATTAGCTCCATTGGCCAGTTTGCCATACTCCCGCGCACTGCGAGAACTCACCAAAGTATTCACCAGCTTACCTTCAGTAATCAGGGGTAATCGATCGACTGCCACCTCTCCCATCTGATTAAACCTAGGCACCATCCCAGATGTAAAATCTTCATTCACTGAAAATAGTGACGATAAATAATCACCATCACGCAAAAGAGCCAAACTACTTTGCCCCTGCTGTAAATCGGCCTCGCTCAACCCACCCCAAGCCAACATGTCCACCAAGTCTGCGACCGCTGCCGGAGCCAAATAGGTACGATATTTACCGCGCTGAATTGATTTAGGAGTTTGCTGTAGTCGGGCTAACTGCTGGCGAGATCGATCGATCTGCTGCTGATATTTTTCGGTATCCCACACCACCCCAGCATAAGCTCCTTTCACCGCCTGACCATCGGATGTAAACAGTGAATAATCTAGGGTGAAAGTATCAGCGCTAAACCAATGCTCTTGACCATTGCTATCGGCATAGCCCCGCAGGTTCACGCCAGCAGCATAAAGTCCAGTAAAATCTAAACCTTGCACCACCGCCAAAATTGTCGCTGCTGCCGCATCTGGTGTTAATAGCTCGCCAGCTTGATCGCTCACGCTATGCTCTTGGCCAGTGGGTATCACCAAATAGGGATCAGGAGAAATTTGAGTAATTTGTCCCCGTAAATCAGCCAAAGCCTGTTGAGCTTGCAGCCGATCGATCTCTACTTCTCCCGTGCAAGGAAATTTCTGCCAACAAGTGCGGCCATCTTTAAAGAACTTCAAGGTACAACGCACATCCCTTACTGTCCCAGACTGCCGCACCTGGGCACAGTTAAACCGGGTGAACAAACTATCTTCACCGCTCAAGGTCAACACAAAGCATTCTGTAGCAGTAAGCGCCGATCGCAAATCTACTGCCAACTGTTGAAACCCAGCAAACATTTTGGTATTAAATGACATCTCTAGTTACCTCCAAAAACTTCAACATTAGCAAAAGCAGCCACTGGCGAACCGTGACCCACCCAAATTAATTGATTTGGTTCTCCTTTGCCACAATAGGGCGATCCATAGGTCTTCCAAGTCTCGGCATTACCCACCGCCACCAAGTTGCCCCAAAACTTCGGTGTAATATCACGATAGTTAGGATTGCGCAAAGTTTCTGTCAACTGACCATTTTCAATCCGCCGCGCATATTCGCAGCCAAACTGAAACTTACGCCGATAATCATCGATCGACCACGAGCGGTTCGCATACATGATAACGCCTCTTTCAACTTTGGAGATCATTTCGTCTAATGAGAGTGTGCCGCCTTCAAGGTT
>JAYSRP010000217.1:0-13162 GCA_043721015.1 Synechococcales cyanobacterium
ACCACCTTGCAATATGTTAGTTTCTTCGCCTTCTGCATCAATCTTAACAAATTCAATTTCTTGCCAATTATAACGATCCATACAGACATCTAAAGTCACTAAAGGCACGGTTTCAGTGTTTTCTGATGATGAATCTCCATGAACTAATGAATTTAATTCAGAGTTAGTATTAAGCGATAGTTTAGCCTCACCACAAGCACTTGATAAAGCACTTTGCTCCAGCACAATCTGCTTGAAATCATTGGCTTTAATCCCAGCCGCCAGAAAACTTGCGGTACTAGAAGCGGGTTCAAAAGACCAAATACTACCAGTCTCTCCAACTGTCTTGGCCATTGATAATGTGTAAACTCCATAATTAGCACCGATATCAATGATTTTTTGACCAGGTTGCAGCAAGCGACGTAGAAATTTTATCTCGTCTTCAAACCAATCTTCTTGCTCCTGCAACACATAGGGAGTTATCAGATCTAGTGAGTTGGGGACAATAATTTGTACATCGTCATGCAAATGGAGAGTGATAGAGGAAGTCATAGCAAAAAATTGACAAAATGCAGAATATCTACAATTACAACATTCCCGCGTTTAACTCCCAAATTCAACATGACTTTAGTTACTACGAATTTCTTGGGCAGCTAGGTAAATCTGACTCCATTCGCTGACTACTTGGTTGGTTTTAAGTCCTAGGTCTTTGGCGATCGACTCCACCCCTTCCCCATTTTTCATACCCGCCATAATTCGCTGCTGCTTAGGTTCTAACCCAGCATTGAAATCTTGCCACTGGCTCATGGTCAGACCCATGCTGTTATCTTGCAGCGAAGTTTTTAGCCACTCGGCTACCATTTCGGGCTGGCTCTTGACGGCAAACACTTTGACCGCATGGTACGAAATTTTCTCGCGCAAGCGATAGACCTGCTTAATATCCATATCGAGCTGCTGGGCAATCTCTTCGGGAGTTTTGCCGATCAGATATAGACGCAGCCACTCCTTGGCATCTTCGCCCAAATTTTCTTTCAGATAGGTGAGCATTTCATCCCGCACTCTGGCGCGCAGGAGCTGGGTTTCTTCCCATTCTTGCTGTTCTTGGTGGGCTTCTAGTACCTGCTGATCCAAAAAGTTGAAAGACGATTCGCCCGATTCATCGGTCACAGAATCGGAGACAACTTTAATCAGATCATCGCGGGGCACATTGGTCACACCGCCTCGCTGACTGCGTCGTAGATAATTTACAAACCGGTAGGCTAACAAAGGCTGATTGCGAATTGGTCGCAGACAATATTCTTCTAAAGTCGCCAACATGAGAGCATCACGTAAACGAGGATTTTGGGTGCATTGAGCAATCCACTCTACTTGTTGACGGATATATTTGTCGCCTTGAAGCATTTCTTGTACCACTTCTTGCAGCACATCTACTACGGTACGCTGCCGATCGCGGCTGACCGAGAGCCAAGAGCGGATCTTTTCCCGGACGATCGCCAGACTACCTAGCCGCTGCATCAAATTTTTATAAGCTTTTTCGGAGGGTACTCCCAGGTAGCGCTGGAGCAAGATCCGATAACGGTAATCCATGGCCTGGGTGGCGATCGCTAATTGCTCGGGGGTCATTTCGGTATATCGATCTTGGTCGATCCCGATCAACCACTGAACGACCCCATTATGGGTAGCAGAATTATGCTGAGTACACTCCACACTCAGCCGCTGTTGCCATCCCGCTATTATTTTCACGGCCACATTGGTCACAATCAATACCTACGGAATACTTTTTTGTGCAGTCTATCCACGTTAGGAGCCTATGATATCAGCCTAGTGGGCTTTTTGGGATCGAAAATCCAGGAGATTTTGAGGCTGCGCTCTCTGGCTAAAGCAATTAGTTCTTGCTGCATCACCCGTTTAACTTGTCGATAGCAAGACCACACGTAGTCTTTATCATTGGCGGCATCTCGACCAGCTCGATCGAACACAATCGGCTCACAGATCCGGTTATGAACTTGCACTGGGGCAGGAATATTAGGCAAGGGGCCACAGGCCACTCCCCAGGGAAATCCTAAATATATTGGTAGAGTCAATGGATCAAGCCCTCCCAGCCAAGGCAAACCCCATCTATTGACAATATCACTTACCACCGGATAAATATTTCCTAAAATCAGCAGGCTATCGTGAGCACCAACCGATACGGTGGGTACGATCGGCACGTTTTCTCGTAAGGCTAATTTTATAAAGCCGGTGCGACCAGCAAAATTAATTCGGTAGCGCCAGCGATGGGGGCGAAAGACATCTTCGATGCCGCCGGGATAAACCAGCACGGGCGCACCTTGACGCAATGCCTGCATGGCAGATTGGGGATTGGCGGCTAAAGCTCCACATTCCATGGCCATTTGGGCGATCGGCTCTGAGACATTCCAGACTTCGGGGTGCATTAACCCATAAATTGGTCGATCAGTGCCATAACGGTGAAACCATTCATACATCAACATATACATATCAGGAGCCGCTAAGCCACCGTTGTGACTGGCCACAGTTAAAAAGGGTCGATCAGCAGGGATATGCTGCCAGCCATCACTGGTGACTCGGAAATAATGTTGATACAGCCAGCCCCAGATCGGCATCAAACTGTCGATGGTACTGGGCTTGCGGTGGTTTAAAGTAGGGTGAAGATGAGGAGCCAAAATAATAGTGAAACGCAGACTGTATTACACCATGATTGGGCGATCGATCCTTCCCGTCAACCATCAATGAGTATTCCATGGGCAAACTCCATTCAGAAAAATATGAGTATGGGGGTTGACAGTTTGGCAAAAACCTCTTATTGTTGGTGTTCGGTAATCAATCAGCGGGCGATTAACTCAGCGGTTAGAGTGCTTGCCTTACAAGCAAGAGGTCACAAGTTCGAATCTTGTATTGCCCATTACCCAGACAGCCTCTTCTGTTAATGCAGAAGGGGCTGTTTTTGCTGGTAAGCGTCAAATTGGCTCATGCTGAAAAGTGTCAAATCTTTACAGCAGTCTCCCCTTTGGCTATAATGTAAAACTTGCAGTATTGCCCCCAATTTGGCATGAAAGTTAGAGCGTCTGTTAAAAAAATCTGTGAAAAGTGCCGCGTCATCAAACGTCGTGGTCGGGTAATGGTCATCTGTACCAATCCCAAGCATAAACAACGCCAGGGTTAAACTACTTGTTTAACAGTGGTATTATCTTTGGTCGATCGAAATATCAGAATTTTTGTTAAAGATGGTGTTGAAATCTTCTCAGGCAATTTTTACTGCGATCTGCCCAAGACATTTAAAGTTAACCAAAGGAGCATTGTGTGGCACGGATAGCAGGTGTAGACATCCCTCGTGACAAACGAGTTGAGATTGGTCTCACATATATTTACGGTATTGGTTTGACCAGATCTAAGCAGGTTTTGGCTAAAACGGGCGTAAACCCCGATACCCGCGTTAAAGACCTCAGCGATGCTGATATTGCTTCTTTACGGGAAACCGTGGAAAAAGATTATCAAATCGAAGGAGACTTACGCCGCTGGGAGCAGATGAACATTAAACGTTTGGTGGATATCGGCAGCTATCGCGGTCGTCGTCACCGGATGGGTTTACCTGTTCGCGGTCAGCGGACTCGCACCAATGCTCGTACCAGACGCGGTCGTCGCGCAACGGTAGCGGGCAAGAAGAAAGCTCCAGGCAAGAAATAAGTAGCGCCCGATCCGTGCTGTTGGTCGATAGTAATCTAGCAAGAAGACTATTGACCTTTGGCCATGAATGGGGATATTTCAGGGCTAGTCTTTCTCATCTCTAGATTCGCTCTAGAAAAGTTTTTCATCAGTTGAAATCCTAAATCGATCACCTAACTAAACAATATTTAGTACCAACAATATGGCTCGACAACCAGCAAAAAAATCAGGCGGCAAGAAGACGAAGCGTAATGTGCCCAGTGGCATTGCCTTCATCAGCTCCACCTTCAACAACACCATCGTGACGATCGCCGACAACAATGGCGACGTAATTTCTTGGTCATCTAGCGGCGCTAGTGGCTTTAAAGGCGCGAAAAAAGGCACTCCCTTTGCCGCTCAGACTGCTGCCGAGAGTGCAGCCAAGCGGGCAA
Source organism: Synechococcales cyanobacterium (assembly GCA_043721015.1). Lineage (GTDB taxonomy): Bacteria > Cyanobacteriota > Cyanobacteriia > Cyanobacteriales > Chamaesiphonaceae > JAAFHZ01. The sequence continues at coordinate 4,095 of JAYSRP010000217.1, forward strand.
TGGATCAGGGCATGCGTCAAGTAGAAGTAATGGTCAGTGGTCCCGGTTCCGGTCGGGAAACTGCCATCCGCGCTCTGCAAGGAGCCGGTTTAGAAATTACGTTGATCCGCGATGTCACGCCGGTTCCCCACAATGGTTGTCGGTCGCCTAAGCGTCGTCGGGTATAAGTTGCAAAATCAAACAGACTACTTATACGGAGGTCACTGGTAGTGCAGTTCCAGATTGAATGTATTGAATCAAAAAGCGAACCGAACCAAACTCAGTACAGCAAGTTTGTACTTGAGCCATTAGATCGGGGTCAGGGCACCACTATTGGTAACGCTCTGCGTCGGGTATTGCTGTCTAACTTAGAAGGCACCTCGATTACCGCAGTCCGTATTGCTGGCTTAGTGCGCTCCGAAAATATTCGCGGCGAAAAGGGCGAGACTCGTTTTACTACAGTTAACCACGAGTTTGCAACTCTGGTGGGCGTGCGGCAAGATGTGCTAGAGCTGCTGCTGAATATGAAAGACGTAGTGCTAAAAAGCTATACTGCTCAGCCTCAGATTGGTCGCTTAAATGTGACTGGTCCAGCCAGAGTCACAGCAGGCATGTTTGAGCTACCTTCCGAAGTGGAAGTTGTAGACCAAAACCAGTATGTGGCGACAGTGGCGGAAGGCGGCAAGCTAGAAATGGAATTCCGCATTGAACGTGGCAAGGGCTATCGATCGGTGGATAAATTCCGGGAGCAGGGCTTGGCAATGGATTTACTGCAAATCGATGCAGTGTTTATGCCGGTCAATAAGGTGAACTACCTAGTTGAAGATGTACGAGTTGATGGTTGTCCTGAAAGAGACCGCCTGATCTTAGAAGTCTGGACTAACGGCAGCATCACCCCCCAAGAAGCGCTAAGCGAGTCGGCGAAGATCTTGGTGGATTTGTTGAATCCGCTCAAAGATATCAGCCTGGAACCCTTCGAGCCGGAGTTTACTTCCGAAGAAGACCCCGCCAGCCAAGTGCCGATCGAAGAACTCAACCTGTCGGTGCGGGCTTACAACTGTCTGAAGCGGGCGCAGATCAATTCGGTTTCCGATTTGATGGGCTACTCCCAAGAAGACCTGTTGGAAATCAAGAACTTTGGCCAGAAATCGGCAGAAGAAGTAATTGAAGCTCTCCAACGTCGTTTGGGCATCATGCTTCCTCACGACAAAAACCCTAAGTAAAAATTACAGTTGGGTGGGTGAGCGGAGCCGAACCCCACCCACCCAACTGGATCTCTGCTTATTTCAAAACCAACTTAATAGGAGAACACCATGCGTCACGCTTGTCGCGTGCCCAAGCTGGGCAAACCAGCCGACCAACGCAAAGCGCTACTGCGCAGTCTGACGACTGAAGTATTGCGCCACGGTCGGATTACCACCACCAAAATTAGAGCTAAAGCTGTGCGCAGTGAAGTTGATCGCATGATCACTTTGGCTAAGTCTGGCACTTTAGCCGATCGCCGCAGAGCAATGGGCTACGTTTATGATGAAGGGGTTGTTGCCAACCTGTTCACTGAAGCGCCTACTCGTTATGCCGATCGCAAGGGCGGCTACACCAAAGTTACTACCACCATGCGACGGCGTGGTGACAACTCCGAAATGGCTATTTTGGAGCTGATGTAGTTTGGTTGAGGGTTTGACCAGTGGTTTGAAAGAGCGGTTGGTAGTGCCCCAGGGTGAACGACAGCGAGTGGCTTTGGCTATTCAATATATCGGCACCCATTTGCATGGCTGGCAGCGCCAGCCCAATCAACGCACTGTCCAAACCGAAATTGAAGGCATTTTGAATAGCGTTGCGCCTCATCAGCAAATTCGCGTTCACGGCGCTGGCCGTACCGACAGTGGTGTTCACGCTGCTGCTCAAATGGCGCACTTCGATGTCTATAGCCCAGTGCCTACTGAAAACTGGAAGGCGATTTTAAATACTCGCCTGCCCGACGACATCATGATTCGCGGCTCTGTCGCGGTTCCTGATGACTGGCACGCCCGCTTTTCTGCCCAGTGGCGGCGCTATCGCTACACCATCTATACCGATGCCTTGCCCAATTTGTTCTTGGCTCCCTATAGCTGGCATTATTACCACGCTCCTTTGGACGAGGCCTTAATGGCTAAAACGCTTCAGCCCCTGCTCGGTCGTCATCACCTCAGTGCTTTTCATCGATCAAATTCGAGCCGTCCCCATTCATGGGTAGATGTGCAAGCGGTGAGCTGTCGGCGTTCTGGGTCACTAATCCAAATCGAAATCCAAGCTAACGGCTTTTTGTATGGAATGGTGCGCTTACTGGTCGGACTGTTGGTTAAAGTCGGTGCTGGCGAATTAGATGCTGAGTCATTCACTCACATTTGGCAGCAGGAAGACCGTCCAGCGGTGAAACACTCTGCCCCTGCCAAGGGTTTATGCCTACTCCGAGTTGGCTACCCACATATGCCTTTCCCCGCGAAAGTCTGGTTCGATACTCAGCCGCACTGGTTGTTAAATGAAAACCTAGCTGCTGATCACACTTCTGATTTTTAGAGTTAATTCCATGGAAAAAACTATCCTGCCCACCCCAGAGACGATCGAAGCCAAATGGTATATCGTCGATGCCGCCGACCATCGTCTTGGTCGTTTGGCTACCGCCATTGCGATGGTGCTACGCGGTAAAAACAAACCTACTTTTACTCCCCACATCGATACCGGGGATTTTGTAGTAGTCATTAATGCCGAAAAAATTCAGGTAACAGGCAAGAAAAGCTCTCAAAAGCTCTACCGTCGTCACTCCGGTCGTCCCGGTGGCATGAAGACCGAAACTTTCGCTAAGCTGCAAGTCCGCATCCCTGAAAGAATTATTGAACAAGCAGTCAAAGGCATGTTGCCTAAAAACTCTATGGGCAGACACCTTTTCACTAAAATGAAGGTGTACGCTGGCACTGAGCACCCTCATGCTGCTCAGAAGCCCGAAGTTATGATTGTCAACACTATCCCTGGAGGTAACAAATAATGCAAACCACTGATAAAAGCGGCAAGGCTATTTACTGGGGCACCGGTCGCCGGAAAGCTGCGGTAGCCAGAGTCCGGTTGGTGCCAGGTGAAGGTAAGTTGGTAGTTAATGGTAAAGAAGGCGCTCTGTACTTCCAGTTCAACACTGCCTACATTTCGGCAACTAGAGCACCTTTAGAAACGTTGGGCTTAGAAGGCGCTTACGATATTTTGGTTAACGCCCATGGTGGTGGTTTGACTGGTCAATCGGATGCGGTGAAGCTTGGTGTTGCTCGTGCTCTGTGCGAACTCAGCCCCGAGAACCGTAAGCCTTTGAAGGTTGAAGGTTATTTGACTCGTGACCCTCGTTGTAAAGAGCGGAAAAAGTACGGTCTGCACAAAGCCCGGAAAGCTCCTCAGTACTCCAAGCGTTAATTCTATTCACCAATTTTCTTTAACATCATGGCTAAACCAAATCTCCACCCTACTTGGTACCCCGATGCCAAGGTTTTCTGTAACGGCAAAGAAATTATGACGGTGGGCGCGACCCAGCCAGAATTGCACGTTGATGTGTGGTCAGGCAATCACCCTTTCTATACTGGTAATCAAAAGATTATTGATACTGAAGGTCGGGTAGAGCGTTTCCGCAGTAAGTACGGTTTAGAAGAACCGGCTGCTGTTGAAGAACCAAAAGCTGCCGAGTAGTTTTCAGTTTCTCTGAATATCAAGAAGCCCATGCCATTTTGGTGTGGGTTTTTTGGTGAGATTAGCCTCATGTGCTACGATCTAGCCACTAATGATTAGTTAAAAACCATTGATTTTATGGTTGTTGCCGTATCTAAAACCAATAATTCCATTTTCACCGCAGGCGATCGACAGCCGATACCAGTAGGTGAGCAGCGTGTGGTGTTTCGGGGTATTACCTGGGTAAGCTATTTACAAATTCTGGCCGCCTTGCCTTCCAACCGTGGTTCCAGATTGACCTATGACGATGGCTTGTTGGAGATTACGGTGCCTTTGGAAGATCATGAGTTTTGTGGTCGTTTAATTGAGCGATTTATTATTACCTTGGTGGAATTGCTGGATTTGGATGTCAAAACGATGGGTTCAACTACCATCAACTATCCACAATTGCAAAAAGGTGCAGAACCAGATAACGCCTACTATATTCAAAACGCAGACGCAGTGGCTGGTCGCAATGTAGATTTTGCCATAGATCCACCACCAGACTTGATCGTAGAAGTGGATATCACCCATACAGATATTCTGATTTTTCTTTTGTGACATCACAACACTTAAGTAATAGTATATTTAAATCAGCTAATTTTAGTGCGTCCAGCTAGAGCTGCTACCACCGATAAAAGCTGATCTTGTTTTACTGGTTTGGCTAGGTGCCATTGGAAACCCGCCGCGATCGCCGCATCGTGATCGACCTTGCGACCAAAGCCAGTCAGAGCAGCCGCCGGAATTTGACCACCAGCTTCGGCGCTCATCGTTCTAATTTGGCGCATCAACGTATAGCCGTCTTGTCCCGGCATTCCAATGTCTGATAGTAGCACGTCATAATCTTTAGGATTTGTAGTTAAAGTGGCGATCGCTTCCTGAGCCGAAGCTACTACCGTCACCGTTACCCCATAATGTTCTAATACCGTCATCAGCAACTGCCTCACATCTGCTTCATCATCTACTACCAAAACCCGCACGTTCATTAACGAAGAAAGCTTTTCATTAGTTGTGATATTTGCTTCACTGATTTGGATCGCTGCTAATGGTATGGGTTCCTGCAAATTTGATCGCAAAGGCAGCCGAATGGTAAATGTAGTGCCTTGATCTATTCCTAGACTTTTCACCCCTATAGTGCCCCCATGTAATTCGACCAAAGACTGGACGATCGATAGACCTAAGCCCAAACCAAAGATAGAGCGGGTTTTAGAAATATCAGCTTGGCGAAAGCGATCGAACACATATGGCAAAAATTCACCACCAATACCACAGCCAGTATCACTAAAAGTAATTTGAGCCTGATTATCGAGGTATGTCAAATTAATATTAATCCAACCACCGCTAGGCGTGAACTTAATGGCATTGATCAACAGGTTCCAAATTACCTGCTGCAACCGTTCAGGATCGCCCATGATCATGTTGGCTCCTGGTTCTAGATGGGAATGCAAGTGAACTTTTTTTTCATCGGCGGCAATAGTTACCACTTCGATCGCTGCTTCAATGACCGAGGCTAGTTGTAGTGGTCGAATTTTCAACTTAAAATTGCCAGAAGCAATACTCGAAATATCTAATAAATCTTCAATTAATTGGGCTTGTGCCTTGGCACTGCGATCGATCACTTCCAAGGCTTGGGCTACTTTGGCTTTGGGTAAACTGTGATGATTCAGCAAATGGGTCCAGCCCAAAATAGCTGTGAGCGGAGCGCGTAGCTCATGAGAAACCATCGCTAAGAATTCATCCTTGGCATGATTGGCAATCTCTGCGGTACTCCGGGCAGATTGTTCTTGAGTCACTAGTGCTGCCAGATTTGCTTCTAGACGTTTTCGATCGGTGATGTCTTCGATCGCCAGCAAAATACTCTCACAGCCCTCAGATGGGGTCATTGTCCGGGCATTCAACAGCATAACTTTGTTGCCAATCTGCTCAAAGTTGTGCTCCACTTCAAAGTCTCGAAGCTGCACATGGGAGGGCAAAACTTCTAACAGCAGTCTTAATTGAGGGATATTCCACTGGCCATTGCCCAGCTCAAAAATCAAATGATTTTCGGTCTCGGTGCTAGTAGTTTGAAACATTTGATAAAATGATTGATTGGCAGTAGATACCCGTAAATTTTTGTCCAACACAATCAGTGGTTCTCGCAAAGTTTCTACGATCGCTTCTGTATAGTTGTGTGAATATTGCAGCTCGACCATGCCGCGTTTTAGAGCATCGATATCTAGCAAGATTAAGATTACTCCATCAATTTTGTGATTGATCGTTTGGCAGGGACGAATGCGTAGGTCATACCAATGACCATTTTGATCTTGTACCTCTTGTTCTTTAATGGTGAGCGTATCCATAACTTCTCTAATTTGAGCTTCCAAATCTGGTATTTGCAGCGTAGGACTAATATCTCTTAGTGGTCTACCTACATCTGCCGGAATTAGGTGCAAAATGCTCTGAGCCAAAGGCGTAAATCGACGAATACAGAGGTCACTACCCAGCATTAAAATGGGGATATTAGTGCTACTAATGAGGTTTTGTAAGTCATTGCCTACCTGGGTTATTTCTACATTGCAGTGCTGTAACTCGTCATTAATAGTACTCAGCTCTTCATTGGTGGCCTGAATTTCTTCTTTGGCGGTTTCTAGCTCTTGATGGAGGCGAATATTTTCTTGCTTTTCACTGGTGGCCTTGCCATTATGAGACACATTTTTTACAACAGGAGTAAGATCAGGAGTTTTAATTGGAGCAACATCTTCAAACAGCACCAAAAAATATCGTTCGTCCGAGCCACGCGCCTGAATTGGGATCACTTCTAGATTCACTATTCTGTTTTGGTTTCCCTCATGAATTTGCAGACCGACTTTCTTTACTGGCAACTCCTGCTGTTTAGCCTGATGAATTGCGGTACGTAGTTCTAGTTTTAAGCTTTCCCTGGCCATTTTGAGTAAATTATGGCTAGCTTTACCCGGAGCAGCTTCTAAGTAAGAACTGGTCTGCCCTCGAAAATGCACGATCTCTAAATCACTATTGACCACGGCACCTGCTGGGGCATAGTGATCAAGAACCAATCGATCGGCTTCTCGATGTAATTCTAAGTCACTCCAGGCCACATCTGGATGGTGACTAATTTTAGCTAGCTCCTCGGCAATTGCCGATGGCGGCAACACAAAATCTACCTGACCAGTAGCTACAGCCGTATTTGGCATACTGCTTACCTTGGCCGAGGCTTCGCACTGGGCAAAGGTGATTCCTCCAGCTTCTTTAACAGCCTCCAGACCTCTGGCACCATCCGATTCGCCACCAGATAGCACTACTGCGATCGCTTTACTGCCTCGATCGACTGCTAATGATAAAAAAAAAGCATCGATCGGCATAGCTACCCCGTGAGCTTTATCCCGAGGTGTTAGGTGTAGCAACCCCTGTAAAATCACCATTTTGGTGCTGGGTGGAATCACATAAACACAGTTGGGTTCCACCGCCATGCCCTGCTGTACTTCTACTACAGGCATTATGGTTTCACGCGCCAGAATTTCGCTGAGCAAGCTTTTTTGGTTGGGTTCCAAGTGCTGAATCAGCACAAAAGCCATGCCGGTATCAATCGGCAAATTGCTAAGTAATTGCCTAAAGGCATCTAAGCCGCCTGCCGAAGCACCAATGCCCACTACGGGGAAACATTCGGTTGGCTGACTACCATCGACTATATTGACTGGTAGAATTTCTTCAGGTATTTGCATGGTGTTCATGAGAGTCCTGATTTTTTGTCACCTAACTTCTTCAGCATAAATGACACTTCTAACCTTCGACAGATAGCAGCTAAATCTTTATATATTGAGTTTAAATTTAAGAGGCCGCAAGCAAAGTTGATACGGTGCCTTGGATTGGGACTTCCTGCTTTTGGATGTGCATACGAATCTCATTGAGGTCAATATATCGATCACTGACATTCCTCAATTCCCTGGAAATCATTCCTTCTGTAGACACCACTGTAATATGAGTATTTTTAGATCGCAATAGCTCGATTGCCCGCTCAAAGTCGCCATCTCCACTAAACAAAATCACCCGATTATATTGATTTACCGTATTAAACATATCAATAACTATTTCAATATCTAAATTAGCTTTTTGAGAATAGCGCCCAGAGCTATCATCGTAGTGTTCTTTAATAACTTTAGTGCGAACCGTATATCCCAAGGCGATTAAAGCATCTCGAAAACTTCGTTGATCTTGAGAATCTTTCAAGCCAGTGTACCAAAAAGCATTGACCAAGCTTACCGCAGAGTCAGCAGTAAAATATTCAATTACCCGTTTAGGATCGAAGAACCACTTATTTTTTTGCTGAGCATAAAACATATTATTTCCATCAACAAAAATGGAAAGGTGTCGGACAAGAGTTAACATATTGTACTCGTTTAATTTGACTGGATCTACCTGCTGGCGATCCGGTTTCTTTAGTATAAACGGTGGCTATTATTTGCACTAATTAGTAGGTAAATTTACTATAAGCAAAAATATTCGCGTGTATTTTTGTTAAGTTGTTTAGCCATCCTGAAATACCGCTTTGCTGGATAGAGTTGTTGAATAGATATTATAGATAAAATTTTGATACATAATCAAAAAAATGTGTTTTTTTATTAAGTTGTTTGGCTGTCTATCTTTCAGTCAATTGTCTCAAGGTTTGCATCATCGATCGATCTTCTCTCAGACCTGAGCTAAGATTGCACTAGTTTTTCACACCCAAGTTCTATGAAATTCTCGGCAATTGTTACAGCACTTTCAATCGGTTCGATAATTTTCGGTCAAATCTCTCCGGTTTTTGCTCAAATCGGCATTGGTGAACAGATTGCCTACAAAACCAAAAAAGGCCAAGTAGTAGTCACCAAACTTAAACCCAAACAGAAGGTTGAAGTAAAGTACCAAAATCAAAAGGGCAAGCTGGGCAACCGTAATATTAAAACTAATGGCTGTGGCGAAGCGATCATTAGTAACGCTGCTAAATTTCAATCGCTTACTGTAGATAATCAAGTAATTCCACTCAGCAGCATTCCCAGCAAAGAGCATGATCGTTGCAAGCCCAAGCAAGGTCTTATTACTCCGTATAATAAATAAGATTTTAATTTTAAGGAACTAAAAAGCTGCTCTCAACATCAACAGTCGAGAGCGTTCTTTCAGAATTTCAGCATGAAAAAAAGATACCTAGCGATAGCTTTGCTTGCACCTTCGGTGATCGTCGCCACCGTCTTGTTAACAGTTAGCACCGCTAATGCCCAGAGTATTAGCGCCTACAGAACTGCCCAAGGGCAAATAATTGTCACCGGACTCAAACCAGGCCGACTTAATGGAGTCGCAGCCAATAGTGGTAGGGGATTCGGCGTGAGCAATAT
>JAYSRP010000218.1:0-5455 GCA_043721015.1 Synechococcales cyanobacterium
TTTTACGAACTCATTTCTTCTGCTGTAATAATTAACTCTTCTGAGGGATACCAGTATTCACGAATATCTCCTGCGAGATACAGTGAACCAGTAATCCAGACTAAATCATTGTCGCTAGCTTTCGATAAAGCGTATTTAACTGCTTCTATTGGATTGTAAATTGTAAAACATAACACATTTGGATCAATAGTTGTGATAATTTCCTCCAACTGCTCTGGTAAGTATGGCTCCCATAACCCTTTTGTGTTAAATGTAGTTAATATTATTAATTTTGTATTAGTAATAAGATAAGGTAAGATTTCTTCAGCAGTCTTCCCCTTTTTTAGAGCCAGAACCACAATTCTTTCATTATTCTTAAATAAGTTACTAACAGCAGATGCAGCAGATATCATTTTATCTGGATTATGAGCACCATCAAGCATGACAAATGGTTTTGTCTGCAATATTTCCATTCTACCAGGAATTGATACAGTAGCTAATCCTTTTCTCACTGCGGTATCCAACACCTTACCATCGAGGAACAAATTAACAGCAGCAATAGCACAAGTTGCATTGGAAAACTGAAAATCCCCCAGCAGCTTCATTTGCAATTCAGTATATGTTTTATCTGGGAAATTTACAGTTAATAGTGAGTCATCTATCGTAAATGTAAAATCATTTCCCATCTGCCATAAGTAAGAATCATTCGCCTTACAATGTTGCTTAACAATCTCTTTAGTGGATCTTTGAGAAAAGCCAGATACTACTTTCTGATTATTTTTGATAATACCAGCTTTTTCTTCAGCAATTTCCTCTACCGTATTGCCAAGGATTTCCATGTGATCCAAGCCTACACTTGTAAGAACTGATACTTGTGAAGACAATATATTAGTCGCATCAAGTCTCCCTCCTAAACCAACTTCAATCACTGCAACATCAACTTGCTGTTCTTCAAATAAACAGAATGCTAAAGCTACTTGTACCTCGAAATAACTGGGATAACCAAATGGACTATTTTTAGCAACTTCTTCTATTGCTGGTTTCACCCTTTCTAGTGTTTTCGCAAGTTTAGTCGTTGCAACCATGTTGCCGTTTATTTGATATCTTTCATTAATAACTTGTAGATGTGGAGATAAATGCAAACCGGTTTTATATCCATGAGCAGTTAAAATTGAAGAAATAATTGTCGAAGTAGACCCTTTTCCTGAAGTCCCCCCAACATGAATTGATTTGAAGGAATTATGTGGATCACCTAAAATACTCATTAGATGAATAATCCTTTCAAGCTTCATATTAATGTCTTTACTAAAACGAAACTTTGGAATCAACTCTGCAAAGTCATTTTCAAGTATTTTGTATTTATTTAGAATATATTCTGTAGAGAAATTCATATTTCCTGAATCCTGATTATAATTTATATTGCGATATTTTGCCCAATAAATTCTAGAACCTTTACATATAGTTTTTCTACACGATCATTCTGTTTAGACCCGATTGCAGCATAATTATCAAGTCCTGGCGCTCCATTTACTTCAATAATCCAATGAGTTTCTGATAGTGCATCCTCAGCATCAGGGCACATAATGTCAACTCCACAAAATTGCAACCCCATTATTTTGGCAGTTTTGATAGCCAAATCAAAGTATGATTGGTGCAATGTATCAGTAACATCAACTGCGTCCCCTCCAGTAGACAAATTAGCATTATCAAGCAAATTGAGCTTATTTCCTTCGGGTATAACACTTTCTCCGCTTAAATTCAAGGACTTTAACTTTGACCAAATGCGAAAATCTTCTATCTGAATTTCAGCATTAGGTCTACCAAGATCTACTAGACCGGACTTTTTCTGGAGGATGAGAGACTCAACAGTCGATATCCCATCTCCAGTTATCATAAGAGGTAATCGCTCATATGCTGAAATAATCTCATTTCCAAGAACTACTATTCGGTAATCTTTACCAACACATACCTCTTGAACAAGCATTACATTTGTCTTTTCAAAAATCATTTTAGCAACAGCGCGAAGCTCCTGATCATTATGAACTTTACAAACTAGTGTTCCTTGACTAAGATCATTTGGTTTAACAAACACTGGATAACCTATATCTTGAGCATATTTGCAGGCTGATTCTACATCTCGCTGCTTTCCTGAATCAAGATTAGGTAACAGTCTCTCCGAGAAAAAAGTTTGACCTTTAGGAACTTTAATCCCATATTTGGAAAGAATATAGCTTGTATATCCTTTATCTTTAGCAATTGCACCGGAACCTGCTAGGTTAATATTCAGTTCTGTGTTTCTGAATAAATGTTTTCGGCCATTGGGAAAAACAATTTCTCCTGCAAACTGAAATTCTGGTTCAAGTTCAACATAAGCATTAACTTCTGGAGCAAGCTTTTTAATAAGCATAGAAGTATAAGGGTATTTCATATACTCTCCATCTTGTTACCACAAAAGTGGTTGAATGGTTTTCCAAAGCTGTTCATGAGTGAGTCTGTCTTAATTAGCATTTTTTATAAGATATTCTTGATATCCAGTATAAACCCAGAAAGTGTATTTTTACAATGTGTAAATATTTAAAGTGTACGATTATTTCTACCGCTTACAAAACAATTGAAGTTGTTTTGCTCATTAGGAATTCTTTCTAAAATGCGGTCGCTATAAATCCCCTCCAGATTCAGCTCTGGCAAATGAACGTAGCCAATATGACAAAGACAAACCTGATTTTGGCAATTTCTGGCGAATAGAGCATCATGGAAACTGTGATCGTAAATGTTGCCAATGATTTCAGGGACAAAATGGCAGCGACGCATCGTGCCATCACCATCCACTGAAACCACCGTGTGTCCAATATTGCAAGGCTTACCCAAAGTATCATAGACCTGATTATTAATCGCAAGCAGCGGATCAATCTGCGTAAACAAATCAACATCCGCAGCATCATAATACCCAACCTGCCGCTTATAAGCATTCACCCACATGTAAACCGCTGGATCTAGGGATTGCCGTAGCCGCAGCGCAGCCCCCTGATGCTCCTTCAATCTCACAATCCCCACACTATATTTAGCCCGATACTTATCCAGCACCCCACACTGTGCCAAAAACCGATCAATCTCCACCTCCCCCGGATGAAAAGTTGTCCACAGCGCCAGCGAATCCAAATCACAACCCAGCACCCAATCCAAACCACCCGCAAGATTCGTCTGAATCGCCACCTTGCGCACCTGAGGCAAATGTGAAAGCCGCGCGATCGCCTGCTGATAATAGCCATGAATCAGCGCCTCCCCCCAAGGCGTAAACAAAATCCCCAATTTATCAGATAGATCTCGCTCGCTCACCCAATCCACCAACCGATCGAGTTCCGCCTGATCTTTTGCCAACTCCGTCGCCGTATTTGATCGCTTGGCAAACGGGCAATACTCGCAGCCATAGTTACAGCTCGACAGCGAACCCCTATATAAAATCGACAACTCTAACGCCATGCGTAGCCCTCCATTAGCTCTTGCACCTGTGGTGAATACAACCACACCCCGACCGTATCAGAAACCTCGATGCCCAAATGGTTCAACACCAATTTATCTCCTTGTTGCTCCGCCAACTCCAAGGTCAGCAGATCATGCAACTGCGGAAAATCAGCCAGTGCCTCACTGCCAAACTCTCGGCGATAATCACTAAAACTCAAGCCCTCAGCCTGTAACAATGATTGAATCAAAAACCGCCGCTGCCGATCGGCTAAATTTAACCGATAGCCATAGTCAATCGAGTGAAAACTCTCATCTGGTATCTATTGGATCAGAAATCCCAACACTCTTGTCGTAGTTAATAACCGGCTTACCTTGAAAATTTTCGGTGTGTCCATGAATTCCCATACTATTCCAAGCCTTTTATGTTGCCTAAATGCAAATTAGTCAGGGGGCTGTTACCCAGTCGAATCACTGTATGGCAAGCCTTACCGCCAATTACCACCACCCGCAGATCAAATTCTCGCCCTTCAATCCGCGCCTTGGGCAGCCAAGTTTCTACTTGTACCGACTCTGCTGCCAAAAAATTGATGATATCAGCAATTTCTGTGGACTTCCGATATTGGCGAATGCGGCGCGAATTATAAAACTTTAGCGTTCCCTGCTCTACTACTCTTTCGACAGTAGTAATGGCGCGCTCCATGCCTTCTCGGCGCTCATAGGCCACCACCCCCGAAGCCGAGGAGCCATGGGCTAGCTTCACAAATACCCGCTGGATATTTTGCCCATCCATCAGGGCTGTCAAATGCTCGTAACTCTCCACTGATTGCCCCGGTAATAGTCTCGGTGGCACTGGTATTCCGGCTGAAGCCAATACCTGTTTACATTGCACCTTATCAAACATCATGGCAATATCTGCGGGATGGTTGAGTACCCGGCCTTGTAAAGTTGTTTTCGATCGACTTCTTATTTAAAATCCTGATTTGCCGAGATAGACTGTGAATATCTCTGAGGTAATGAATTTAGACCCAGGTATTGCTAAGGTTGGCTAAAATCTACAGGTGTCTGAGTTTTTTTTGATAGCCTAACCTGGTTTTAATTATGGCTAACCGACCATCAACTAATTTATCCGATGCTGCCGATGATTCGATAAGCAGTGGTATTCCCTCTATAAATTTGATTTCAGCAGGGTCTTTTGGTAGCAATGGGGACGATACTGGCCCTGATGAATTAGAGCAAGATGTATTGACTGGTTTCACTAGTGCCGAGCAATTTGCTTTGAATGAAGAGATTGATGAGTTACAAGGTATGGAAAGCGATCACCTGGCTCATTTCAACAATATTCGGGGCGATCAGATCGTCATGCACCAATATACTGTCAATGCTCTGCAAAGACTGGCCGGTAAATTTAGAGTTGGAGATGAGTTTGCTGCTGTTACTGACAATTTATCAGGCGATGAATCTTCAGCCGTGATCGCGCAGGTTAAATCTGATACTGGAAATAAGTCTGCGCGTAATTACAAGGTGTTGTTAACTGGTGCTCTGTCGCTGGTTGCTAAGGGTGGTGGGGCGATCGCCAATATTGTTTCACTGCCTTTACTGGCCAATTATTTAGGCCAAGAGCGCTTTGGGGTCTGGTTGGTAGCTAGTTCTTTTTTGGCTTGGTCTAGTATTGCTGATTTGGGCTTGGCGAATACTCTCAAAAACAACTTAGCTGAAGCTGACGGGCAGAGCGATGTGCAGCGGGCAATTAAGGCAATTACTAGCACAGTCTTTGCAATTTGTGGTTTGACGGCTATTTTGTTGGCCGTGTTACTCGTGGCGAATCCGTTTATTCCCTGGATGCGAATTTTTAATGTGCAACAGGGCTTTGCCGAAATTAGTGCTTTTGGGTTTGTTTGCAGTTTATTATTTGTGGCCAGAATTCCTTTGGCAATTCCCAATCAAGTTTATAGCGGCTATCAAGAAGGCTATTATTATCAGGTTATCAGCGGCGTGACTAATCTGCTGGCGCTGG
>JAYSRP010000219.1:0-5427 GCA_043721015.1 Synechococcales cyanobacterium
AGCTGTGGTGTCAGGGCAAAACAGGTTTTCCGTTAGTAGATGCCAATATGCGGGAGCTGGCGGCTACTGGGTTTATGTCGAATCGGGGGCGGCAGAATGTGGCCAGCTTTTTGACGAAAAATCTGGGGATAAATTGGCGCTGGGGTGCAGAGTGGTTTGAGTCTTTGTTGATTGATTACGACGTGGCTAGCAACTGGGGCAACTGGAACTATACGGCGGGCGTGGGCAACGATGCCCGAGGGTTTCGGTTCTTTAATATTTATAAGCAGGCCAAAGACTATGACCCTCAAGGGGAGTATGTGAAACTATGGCTACCAGAATTGGCCGAAGTCCCTGGGGCAAAGGTTCATGAACCCAGCAAGTTGCTGTCGGTAGAACAGCAGCGTTTTGGAGTCAGAATAGGAGTAGATTATCCACAGCCGATCGTCGATCTATTTAAATCTGCGGCAGCCAACGAAAAAATCTATGATTCTGCGCTTTGAAGCGGGCGACGGATTAACGGCTAACTCCCGATCGGTTTATAATTCTTAATAGAAAACAGGTTTTCTCATCGCCATCTTTAAAAACCATCCCCATAACACCCCAACATGAAGTGTGTAATTAATCGGCGAGCGCAGTTCTCGTCTAGCCATCGCTACTATTTGCCAGAGCTAAGCCTAGCCGAAAACGAGGCTCAATTTGGTTTGGGAGCATTGCCCAGCGGCCATGGCCACAACTACGAGCTGTTTGTGCGCATGTATGGCGATATCGATGACAAAGGGATGGTCTTGAACCTGTCTGATGTTAAACATGTGATCAAAAAAAAAGTCACCGCTCAGCTTGATGGTCGTTTAATTAATGAAACTTGGCCAGAGTTTACCGAGACCTTGCCCACCACCGAAAACATTGCCCGTCAGATTTGGCTGCGGTTAGTTGACCATTTACCGATCGTCAGCATCACTCTCTACGAACATCCCGAACTTTTTGCAGAATACTTAGGTAATGACATGGAAGCTTTTTTGACCGTTGGCACCCACTTCAGCGCAGCGCACCGCCTAGCCCTCGATAGCCTCAGCCTCGCCGAAAACACCGAAATTTATGGCAAATGTGCTCGGGTCAATGGTCATGGCCATAATTACCACTTAGATGTAACCGTCAAAGGCCAAATGGATCCGCGTACTGGCATGTTGGTAGAGCTAGTGGCTCTGAACAAATTAATTGATGAGATTGCCGTAGAGCCTCTAGATCACACCTTTTTGAACAAAGATATTCCGTACTTTAAGGACATCGTGCCCACTGCCGAAAACATTGCTTTTTATATTGCCAACCTGCTAGACGAACCCATTCGTCAGCTCGGTGCCTCTCTACATAAAATCAACCTCATCGAAAGCCCCAACAACTCCTGTGAAATTCTGTGGAGCAAAGATGCTCCCCCAGTATCGGAGCAACAAATAGCGGGGCAGATATCAGAAACAAAGATTCCGGCCATGGCTGTTAGATAGCCCAGAAATCTTTTTTTTGTAACGAGAACCGATACATTTCGTCAATCTTGCCAGGGATCGGAAATGAGCATGATAAGATGTAGGGAAATTTGCTCATTCTGAGCGTCGATCGAGACATAAAGTCATGCTAAGCCGACGTTCGGAGCATTGAGAAAGAACGGGTTCATCAATCTATAGATTGATATCCCTTACAAGAATACTCCTTATAAAACTTAGGATAAACAATCATGAATGACACCCCAGCAGAAACCAAGGTTGCAGAAACCACCACGGCAGACATGCCCAATCCTTTGGGGATAAATTCTGGCACTAGTGCCCCCTTAGCGAAAATTTCTACCAGCGACTTGGGTCTAAATGACATGACCAAGCAGGCCACCGAGTTTTTGGCATCCCTGCCTAATGACGTTAAAAAATTCTACGCCGATAACAAAAGTGCTGTCACCACTGTGGGCATTGTGTTTGGCACCATTGTTGGTTTAAAGTTAACCCTTGCTGTACTGTCGGCCATCAACGAAATTCCACTGTTGGCACCCACCTTTGAAATGGTTGGCCTGGGCTATACCGCCTGGTTCGTTTGGCGCTACTTGTTTAGAGCTGAGACTCGTAACGAATTGACCAGCGAACTCAACAACTTCAAGTCTGGCATTTTTGGTAAAAAAGACGCTTAATATCTGGCTCTATACTTACCACCCGATCGAAGACAATCGATCGGGTATTTTTATGCCCAACATAAAACTTATTAAATATGGAACTTATTAAGACAGCTCCTCGTCCCGACCAGTATTCCTTATTACCGAACTATGTATTTTCGTACTCTGCCAATTTTGACTGCTTTAGCTTTGACTGCTGCCCCTGCGCTAGTTGCGCAAGCTGCTAGCCCCCGATCGGAAATTCAAGGCACCTACAGCAAAATTGCTAGTGCTTTTGCTAGAAAAGATCTAAACACTGCCACCAGCTACTTTACATCGGACTATGCTTACATCGATAGCCAAGGTGTGAATCGCAGCGCTGCTGATTTGCGCGACTACTATGCTCCTTTATTGCGTCCAGTGAATGTTACTAGCAGCAAAATCTCTATTCAGTCGTTTAGCCCTCAGAACAGCCAAATAGAAGCAGTTGTCAAGCAAACATCTAACATGAGACTGGGTGCCAACAAAATTGTTTATGAAACCACCTCTCGGGATACTTGGGTGAAAACATCGGCGGGCTGGCGGATTCAACAGAGCCAAGTACTCAGCGTCAACCAAACTGTCAACGGCAGACCTTCGACCTAAGCAAAGAAGTATACCCAGACCGGAATCATCACCAGAAAGATTATCGTGCTGTTAATAATGCTGCTGGCGGCTAAATCTCGATCGAGGTTATATTCTTCTGACAAGATGAGCGCTGCAAAAGCCGAAGGCACGCCAGCCATAATTACCAGCGCCAATCTGGCCTGACTGGGCATATCTACCAGCAATGTTACTAGTCCTACCACTCCCGGCATCACCACGGTTTTCAAAAACGCTGGGATGGCTGCTAGACGCAAGCTCTGCCAGCCACCAATTTGGCTGAGGCGAATCCCCATCAACACAAAAGCCCCGGCAATTACCACCATTACTGAGCCGTGTAGACTTGTCTCTACTAGCGATGGGAAAGGAATCGAACGAGTCGTAAAACCCAAAAAGAATCCCCATAGCGAAGGCACCGTAGCCAAATCTTTTAACAGCTCCCACCAGGGTCTGCTGGTTCCCATTTGGCGACCATAGTAGCTAGAAACCAATACCCCGATGCCGTAAGTACCCATTACATTTTGAGTGACGCTGTAAAAAACGGCCCAGGGCACACTCTCTGCATCTACTAAAAAAGGCACTACCGAAAGACCAATAAAACCAGTATTGCCCAGCATGGAACAGAGTAGCCAGCTTCCTTGCAAGCTAGGATTTTCTAGCCGTGGTAGATCCAGCAACCGCCGACTAAGTGCGAGGCTAATTGCCCCTAAAGCCAAACCAAGTAAAATTGCCCCTGCTGTTAGGAAAGGGGCAATTTTGGTAGTAGTTAGCTCACCACTTTGGCGAGCTAGGGCAAAAATTTCACAGGGCACCCCCACCCAATACAAGCCTCGACCTAACAGTTTAGGAAAACTCTCCGGGAGAAATTTTACGATCAGGAAACCAAGTCCTGTCCAGAAAAATAATGGGGTATAGGCTTGAAGCAGACTATCTGGCATGTTATTGAATTACGGTCATATCTTTGATCAACCAACGGCCATTGTGCTTGACCAAAGCATATCGCACTCGCACACTTTTGTCGTAAGAGTGGTTGCCATCAAGCTGTTGGTCGGCAGTATAAAACTTAGACATTTCATTGACTGTCGCTTCAATTGCTCCGCCACCAGGACTATTGCTAATAGCATCGATCTTGACTGCGTGTTGATGCTCCCAATAAGCACCATCAGCCTTGGCTTCTGTCGATCGTCGTTTGGCACGGGCTAAGGCAGGGTCAGCTAACACTTGATCTAAATCAGCCACATCATACTGGGCAGAAAGTGCCTTACCCTTGGCTTGTAACCAAGATTCCACCAATACTTGGGCATTTGCAATAGTGAGTTTAGAGTCAGTTGCTGCTGCCACTTCAGCCTGGGGAGAGGTTTTGGGTAAAGTGGCTACCGTAGCCTTCTCGATCGCCTTTGGCGCAAGCGAAGCTATCGGTGCTGCAGGAGGTGATATTTTCTTTTGATTGTTAATATCAACCAATGTTTTGGTTTTGAGGGTACTGTGAGCGATCATCACTAGGGCGATCGCGGTGAACAAGCCACCAAAGCCAATTAGAGCTTGACGCAATAATATTGGTCGCCAGCGCTTGCGCCGGGTCAATGTCGATTTTGGGCGATGCGCTAAGGCAGTGCTTTCCACTGGGGCTAAATTGCCTTCCCCCAATGGTGGTTCAGTCAGAGGCAATCTTGACGATTCATCAATGTTCGGCGAATCTTCCATGAACATCGCATCGGGCACCGAGGCTCGCTTCTTTTGGGGGCGCTCAAAGGGCACCACATTATCGCCAGCACCGGGTGGCATACTAGGACGAGATACTACTGATCGTTCTACCAATGGCAAATCAACTTGAGACTGAGCGATCGGAGCATTGCCAAAAGTCGGAGAAGAAGGAGTGCCAAAAGCCGGTAGAGCAACCGAAGCGGGCACGTTGGCAAAAGGACTCAGATCCCCAGAAGTCTCGTTAAACAGTGTCAAATCACCAGAAGCTGGGGGCAGATCGTCTAAATAAGCTTGCACCTGTCGATTGTCGAAGTAACCTTGCAAAGAAGCCTTGTGATGAGCTAGATCAGCAAAGTGGGGAAACACCTGAGACTGGAACCATAGCTCACTGTAACGACAGAGTCCCAATAACAAGTCTTCGCTGGTGGTGGAATTTTTGCGAATATATTCTAAAGATTCTCGATCTTGACTGCGCTCCAGAGCATTTTGGGCTTCTTTGGTTTGGCCTAGCAGCAAGTAGCAAAGAGCTTGTTCAATAAAAACATCCTGTCGCCGACCCAGATTTTTCAGTAAAAGCTGCTTGGCGCGATGCACCAACTCGGGCATTTGATAATAAAAGCCCCTAGCTACCATGGCATAGACCAACAGATAGGTAAACACCGGGTTGCCAGACTGTAAGGCTGGTTCTTCAAATAAGCTTTGTTGCTCATGGGTGGTCAGGTAGCGGCGAATTTGATCGATGTAAGCGATAAATCCATCTTGAGTCATGCCATAGGTTTTATACCCCTGAGGATTACTACAGGCGCTGACTACTTCTTGTAGTAAGGAGAGTGCCTGCTGGTGATTTTCTACTGAGGTATCGGGAGTACAAAGCAGCGAAAGAATATATTGAGGGCGAAACTTGGATAACTCTTTGTTGATTTCGGTCTGGACGGTGGGGTAAACACCCTGCTGACGGAGAAGCTTAATGC
>JAYSRP010000220.1:0-2704 GCA_043721015.1 Synechococcales cyanobacterium
GCTTCTATTAAGTTTCTTTAAAATCAATCTATTATTCTAATCCCATGGCTTTAGACCCGATTATTGTGCCCGCCCTCGACCCAGAGCAGCCCTTGGGCAACATTGTATTACTCCATGGCTGGGGAGCAAATCAGCAAGATTTGGAACCACTGATACCCTACTTCCGGCTGCCCACCCACCAATATTTACTACCCAACGGACTTTTTGATCATCAGCTTACCCCTACTGGTAAGATGTGGTATTCATTCACCGGTGCTGGTGAACTGACTGATACTGGTCGCAAAGAATTAGCTACTAGTCGAGAAGCCTTACTTGCTTGGATTCAAGATCTACCCCACCAAACCGGTGTGCCCTTAGCAAAAACTTGGCTATTAGGCTTTTCCCAAGGAGGAGCCATGGCTCTAGAAGTGGGTCTAAATTTACCCTTAGCTGGCCTGATTATAATGAGTGGCTATTTGCACCCAGAAATTATGGCTCCTAAGATTTGTCCACCAATCGCAATTTTGCATGGCCGTCAAGACGAGGTAGTACCCATTGAACAAGCTTGGCGAACACGTAGTGCGTTAGTAACATGGGGGGCACGGGTAGAATATCAGGAGATAGACATGGGGCATACGATCGTTTTGGAAGAATTACAGGCGATTCGCCAATTTATTCTTGCTCACGGGGAACCAAGTTTGCTTTGAGTAAATCAAAATATCAGATAAGTGTGTAGAATCTGTAAGGCATCATTTGGCAATCTACCGGCACGAGATTAGGTCATGTTTGGCTATTCTTCAAGTGCGGGCAAAAACTGTCCTTCATTACTAAATTTAATGGTTCACTCTCTGCCCAAATCCTGGGTTTTGTTCTGCGGCCTGGCGGCAATTCTTTCGTCTTTAGCAGTACCAGCCAGCGCACTACAACCCAGCGTCACCGACAATGCCGAAGCTAATACTAAGTTAGTAGGCCAAAAATCTGAAAAAATCTTAGTAACGATTGACCCCGGCCACGGCGGCAAAGATTCTGGGGCAATCGGCCTCGATGGGTTACGAGAAGTAGATGTGATTTTGCCGATCTCTTTGCGAGTATCCAAAATTTTGGAAGAGAAAGGTGTCACCACCCAGCTAACTCGGGACAGCGATTATTTCGTGGGTCTAGATGAGCGGGTAGTGATGTCCCACAAAGCTGGAGCTAATATTTTTGTTAGCATTCACGCCAACTCGATCGACAACCGGCCAGATGTAAATGGTTTAGAGACTTATCACTATCATCGCGGCTTAGAATTAGCCAATATTGTACATAGCAATATCGCTAGATTATTGGGCGAAGATCGTGACGATCCGTTGCTCGATCGGGGGGTGCGCACAGCGCGCTTTTTGGTGCTACGCAA
This sequence comes from Synechococcales cyanobacterium, assembly GCA_043721015.1. GTDB lineage: Bacteria > Cyanobacteriota > Cyanobacteriia > Cyanobacteriales > Chamaesiphonaceae > JAAFHZ01. The sequence continues at coordinate 1,373 of JAYSRP010000220.1, forward strand.
ATCAGAAATTCCGGCTATTTTAGTGGAAGTTGGTTATTTAACTAGCCCCACCGAATCACTTAAATTAGCTAACGAAAAATACCGTGATCGGATGGCAGATGCTATTGCCCAAGGGATTTTGGAGTACCTGGGTAAAAGTATCAATATTTCTTTGAGTTCTAAAAATTCCAGCCCCACTGCACCGGTTAAAACACCAGCCGGGACACCCCCAGCTAACATAACTTCTCCTAGTATTATTATTCCGAAGCCGCCACTGAATGAATCTCAGAAGTAGGAAGCCCAGAAGTAGGAAGCCCAGAAGTAGGTAAATCAAAAATACTGCCCACTAACTTGTTGCTTTCATCTTGCAAAAACTGCCGAAAGGTATCAGCCACGATCGAGAGCTGCTTGCCATTGGGGTAAACAATATACCAGTGGCGATCAATCGGAAAATGCTGCACGTCTAGAATAGTCAAGCCCAGAGCGATCGATTCGGGGCCAAAAGTGTGACGAGACAGCACCGATAACCCCAATCCACAGGCGATTGCCTGTTTGATCGCTTCGTTGCTGCCCAGCTCTAGTCGCACCCGCACGGAGACATCGTGCTCCTCAAAAAGCTGTTCTACCGCTTTCCTGGTGCCAGAGCCAGCTTCTCGCATTACAAAAGCCTCTCCCTGCAAAGCCGAGATCGGAATATTTTTCTGTCCGGCCAGAGGATGATCTTTAGGAGCCATAACCACCAAAGGATTCACCAGAAAAACACTAGAATTAACATCCAGTCCTTCTGGCACCTGGCTGAGAATGTATAGATCATCCTGGTTCTCAATTATGCGGCTGAGAATCCGCTCATGGTTGGTAATTTGTAGCGCTATATCAATGCCGGGATACATTTTACAAAAAGGAGCCAATGCCCGAGGGATGAAATACTTGGTAGTCGTAATAGTTGCTAAGCGTAGCCGTCCTCGCTTCATACCCTGTAAATCGGCGATTTTCATTTCAAACTGCGAGAGCTGTTCAAAAATCTCTTGACAGGTGCTAGATAGCTCTTGGCCAGCAGCGGTGAGATATAGCTTTTTGCCGACCTGCTCAAACAGTGGGGTGCCAATATTCTTAGCCAACTGTTTGACCTGCATCGAAACTGTGGGCTGGGTGAGCGATAGCTCCTCCGCTGCTCTGGTGATGCTACTTAGTCGAGCGACGGTTTCAAAAACCTTGAGCTGGTGGAGGGTCGATTGGCGCATGTTTAAGGGTTAGGAATAGTAACAGGGTTAGGAGCCATAGATGGCGCTGGATTAGCAGGAGCTAGAGGTAGCTGAGAGCGTTTCTTCAGCGGATTGTTTTGCAGAAAATAGC